>NZ_UWOA01000021.1:0-77378 GCF_900604305.1 Mycobacterium sp. P7213 | reverse complement strand
GCCGGAGGGGCTGCGGTCGGGAGCGGATCGGTTGGTCCGGGTGGCCCGGGAGGCAGTGGCGGCGACGGGGGGCAAGGTGTCCCGGGTGGCGCGGGCGGCAAAGCTGGTAGTGGCGGCGCCGGCGATCCGAATGGTGCTCCCGGCCAACCGGGCAGTCCCGGTGACTCCTTCGGCTAGCCGATATTGGCCCTGGAGGACCGTGCGCGCCCGGACTCAGCTGAGCTGATCGCGTGCTTCGGGAGCCTCCCAGGTGTGTGGCAGCATCGGCATGCTGGGACCCGCGTCGCTCTCGGTCACGGTGATCAAACCGGTTGCCGCGGAATCGTTTCCATGGCGCATTGCTCCCGGTAATCCCATCTGTCCCGCGCCGTGTTGTGCGGCCAGAGCGGCTGCTGAGTCGAGGTACTCATAACGGTTGCCGGGATCGGTCAGGGCTTTGCGCTGCCGGCGGCGGCGGGGTTGGCTCGCGGGAGTGGTGCTGGTTGCCCCCGTCTCGGCCGCATGGCGGCGCTGAACCTGCGTGGGCGTGCTCGCGCGCGTTTTCATTCGCGCCCCGCTGGCCGGGCCGGCGCCCACGAGGTAGGGGACGAATGCTGCTGCCTCGGTGCCGGTGAACGGCGGCGGAAGTGGCGGGGCGCCACCGGTAACGGTGGCGGCCGGGGCCAGCGCCGGCGGGGCCATAGCCGGGGGAGCTGCCGGAGCGGGAGCCGGCGGGGCCGGCAGCGCCGGTGGCGCAGCGGTGGCCGCGGGCACCGGCTGTTGCGGGTTCAGGGCGGGCGGCGCCGGTGCGGTGGGGGCGTTGATGCCCGCCAGCCCGGCGGCTCCGACGAGGCCGACCAGCGGCGACGCGGGTGCGACCAAGCCGAGCATGGTCTCGGTCAGCGCCGTGACCGTCGGTGCCATCCCGAGCACGATCTCACCCGCGTAGTGCGGGGCGATCGTCATCAGCACCGGATCGCTGATCAGGCTGGTGAGGGGATTGTTGCTGGACAGGTCGGCCTGGATGGCCTCGTTGATCTCGGCGATGCGGGTGGTCCACCAGCTCTCCTGGTAGATATTGCCGAAGTCCTGGGTGGGCGCCTGGCCGGTCCGATGCTGGTGGTCGCGATGTTGCGGGGGGTTGGGATTGAGCACCGTCGGCGCGGTCGACGCTGCCGGAGACGACGCCACCGCGGCGCCGGCCACCACCTGATACGTGGACATCGTGGTGGCCGCCTGGATCCACATCCGGGTGTAGTCGGCCTCGTTGAGGGCGATCGGAATCGCGTTGATCCCAAAGAAGTTCGTCGCCACCAGCATGGTGTGCAGGGTGTGGTTGGCGGCCAGCTCGGCCAGTGTGGGCATGGCCGCCAGCGCGGAGGTGTAGGCGGTGGCGGCGGCCTGGTGCTGAGCCGCCAGCGTCATGCTGTCCGCGCCGGCTTTCGTCAGCCAGGATAGATACGGAACGTTCGCGGCCACATAGGATTCCGCACTCGGACCCTGCCATGATCCCGCCTGCACGGCCGAAAGCATGGCCGAAAGTTCCTGTGCCACTTCGGTGTATTCCGTGCTCAAGTCGGCCCACATCGCCGCTGCGGCCAGCAATGAGCCCGCGCCCGGGCCGCTACTCAGCAGGGCTGAGTGCACCTCGGGGGGTGATGCCATCCAGATGGGCTCGGTCACTGCCGCCTTTCACGGGGTGGTGAATAGACGAATCGTAAACCTCAAATCGTGACGTTTCCCTGGAAAGTTCCTCGGAATGCGGATTCAGAGTGTGGATCAGTCCGCAGTTATGGAACGCCATGTACCTCGGCGGGTTTATCGGGCGGCGGGACGCACCAGAAAGCCGCTCATGATCAGACTGCGGGCCAGCTCGATCTGTTGCGCGGCGGCCAGTCCGGGCAGCTCGCCGACCCGGAACGGCTCGGTGCCGTCGCAGACGAATCGCATCGCGGCCTCGTGGTCCGGTCGGGCGCTGACGATCAGCTGGGCGAACTGCAGGCCGACCCCGTCGGCCGTCGTGGTCACTCGGGCGTACAGCGGTTGCTGCTTGCGCACCCAGGTGTCGGTGTCGAGCCCGACGGTGTCGGCGACCTGTCCGACGACCGGACAGCGGGCACGCCGCAGCAGGAAATCCTGCATGGCGCCAAGGCCTTCCGTGAGGGAGTCGGAGGTTTCCACGGCGGACAGGCCGGCATGGATCAGTGCGCTCAGGCTTGCCCGCACGTGCGGGTCATCGAGGTGCCGTGCGGGCAATCGGGTGTGCACCACGTCGTCGCGCAGACTCAGCTGGTGCAGGGCGTGGGTCAGCAGCGTGAGCACCGTCGGGACGTGGATGCCGACGGTCAGGTGCACCGACGGTTCGCCTCCGGTCTCGGCGGAATGCACTCGGCCTCGCGGCAGGTAGAGGGTGTCCCCAGCGTCCAGGTGCAGACTCGTCGGCTCGGGAAGACCAGCCGGGTCAACCTCGTACAGCTGTTGCATCAGGTGTGGTGGCACCGGATCGTCGCCGTAGAGATACCAGGTCTTGCTGCCGTGGATCTGCAACACCAGCACGTCGTGGTGGTCGTAGTGCGGTAGGAAGCCGGTGGCGGCCGGCGGGGTGACGTAGGCGTTGACGTGGGTCGGAAAGTTCAGCTCGACCTCGACGCCGTGGGTCAGCGTCGACATCGTGCGCAGGTATTTCTCGATGTTGTTGCAGATGATCGTGTAGCCGCTGCCGGTCGCGGCGCGCACCCGCGCCACATCGAGGGTGCCGTCGGGCAGCGTGTACTGCTCGGGCTCCAGGTGATCGGCGCCGCGCACCAGGCGCACCGCGGACGGCTCGGTGACCAGTGCCGTGAGCAGCTGCTCGAGCGCCGACGGGCCGGCCAGCA
Organism: Mycobacterium sp. P7213; assembly: GCF_900604305.1. Classification (NCBI taxonomy): domain Bacteria; kingdom Bacillati; phylum Actinomycetota; class Actinomycetes; order Mycobacteriales; family Mycobacteriaceae; genus Mycobacterium; species Mycobacterium sp. P7213. Next base: position 74,523 of record NZ_UWOA01000021.1, on the reverse strand, counting down.
GGCGGTCGAAGTAGTCGGTGCGGCCCCGGGCGATGTGGTGCGGGGCGGCTCCCCACAGCTCGTCGAGGAAGGTTTGCACCGTCACCGGCGCCAGCAGCCAGGCGAGCGGGGCTTCCGGGAGCTGCGGAACTTCGAAGCCCGACACCGGCCTCAAGCGCGGGTCAGCAACAAGGTGTGCGGCACCCCGGCGCGTCCGAGCAGCTGGCGCCACGGCGCTTTCAGCAGACCCACTGCCTCCTCGGTAGCCACCACCTGCGGGTTCGTGACAGCGAACGTCTTCCCGGCGACCTTGACCCGCCCGCCGTCGGCGGCCTGCAGATTCTTCACCCAGTCACGCTCGGTTCCGTACGGAAGCAGCACCGCGACGCCGTCGGTGGTGTGGAACATCGAGACCGGGGTGCGGTATGTCGCGCCGGAGCGCCGGCCGGTGTGCTCGACGATCGACCACAGCGGCACCCATCCGCAGATCGGGCGAAACAGCGGGTTCGTCACGACCCGGTTGAACCGAGCGCGTCTCTCAGAGAACTGCACCGCTAACCCTGCCTGGTGAGCAGCACCGCCTGCTCGAACGGCAGCCTGGCGAAGACCCTGCGGGTACGCGGGTTCACGTGCTCGGCTGCTTCGGCCTTGCTGACCACCCGCGGTTCGGTGACACCGATGGTCTTGCCATGCCGGCGCATGGTGCCACCGCCGGCGGCGGTGATGTTCTTCAGCCAGTCCCGGTCCGGGCCGTAGGTGAGCAGGATGGCCACGCCATCATTGGTGCTGAACACGGTCAGCGGGGTCCGATAGGGCTTGCCGGAGCGCCGTCCGACGTGCTCGAGGATCCCGAACGTCGGCGCCCAGCCTGCCCACATTCGCTGGATCGGGTTGGTGACATGCCGGTTGAACCGGGCCAGCCGCTGGGGTAGTTGCATGACTGCCATCCAACTCCGGCCGCCCACTCACTTCAACCCTCAACTACACCCTGTAGTCKAGTGATGTCGCGCGAGCTGGGACACTGGTCGCCGTGGGTAATGCGGATCGAGCCACGGCGGTATCGGAGCGGTTGTTCTCCGAGGCCTGCGCGGTGATCCCCGGCGGCGTCAACTCACCGGTCAGGGCTTTCGCGGCGGTGGGCGGCACCCCCCGTTTCATCGCCGAGGCGCAAGGCTGCTGGCTCACCGACGCCGACGGCAACCGCTATGTGGACCTGGTCTGCTCCTGGGGGCCGATGATCCTGGGCCACGCCCACCCCGCGGTGGTCGAAGCGGTCCGCGACGCCGTGGGGACCGGCCTGTCATTCGGGGCGCCGACCCGCGGTGAGACCGATCTGGTGACCGAGATCATCGCCCGGGTGCCGACCGTGGACAAGGTCCGGCTGGTCAACTCCGGCACCGAAGCCACCATGAGCGCGTTGCGGCTGGCACGCGGCTTCACCGGCCGAGCCAAGGTCATCAAGTTCTCCGGCTGCTATCACGGCCACGTGGACGCCTTGCTCGCCGACGCCGGCTCCGGGGTGGCCACCTTGGCGCTGCCGTCGTCGCCCGGGGTCACCGGCGCCACCGCGGCCGACACGATCGTGCTGCCCTACAACGACATCAACGCCGTCCGTAAGGCATTCGCCGAGTTCGGCGACCAGATCGCCGCCGTCATCACCGAGGCCAGCCCCGGCAACATGGGGGTGGTGCCGCCGGTTCCGGGCTTCAACGCCGAACTGCGCACGATCACCGCCGAGCACGGGGCGCTGCTGATCGTCGACGAGGTGATGACCGGTTTCCGGGTGAGCAGAAGCGGCTGGTGTGGAGAAGGTGGTATCGATCCCGTCCCTGCCGACCTGTTCACCTTCGGCAAGGTGATCAGCGGGGGGCTGCCGGCCGCGGCGTTCGGCGGCCGTGCCGAGGTGATGGACCGACTCGCGCCGCTGGGGCCGGTCTACCAAGCCGGCACGCTGTCGGGGAACCCGGTGGCCACCGCTGCCGGCCTGGCTACGCTGCGAGCCGCCGACGACGACGTCTACGCCGCACTGGACAAGAATGCCGACCGGCTGACCGCGATGCTGGCCGAAGCGCTGACCGAGGCCGGTGTGCCGCACCAGATTCCGCGAGCCGGAAACATGTTCAGCGTGTTCTTCGCCGACGAGCCCGTCACCGACTTCGCTGCCGCCCGCGCGAGTGCGACCTGGCGCTTCCCGGCGTTCTTCCACGCCCTGCTGGAGGCCGGGGTCTACCTGCCCTGCAGTGCCTTCGAGGCCTGGTTCGTCTCGGCCGCCCTCACCGACGAGGCTTTCGACCAGATCGCCGCGGCGCTACCTGCCGCGGCACGTGCCGCCGCCACCACCGGAGAGCCGAAAACCTGATGGCAGAAGAAACCCGCGTCCACTTGATCCGCCACGGCGAGGTCCACAACCCCGACGGCATTCTGTACGGCCGGCTGCCGGGATTCCGGCTCTCCGACACCGGTCGCGCGCAGGCGGTCGCCGCCGCCGACCTGCTGGCCGGCCGCGACATCGTCGCGGTGATCGCCTCGCCGCTACAGCGTGCCCAGGAGACCGCCGCCCCGATCGCCGCCCGGCACAACCTGCCCATCGACACCGACGAGAACCTGATCGAGTCGGCCAACTTCTTTGAGGGCAAGCGGGTTTCACCCGGGGACGGCGCCTGGCGCAAACCGCGGTTCTGGTGGCACCTGCGCAACCCGTTCACCCCGTCGTGGGGCGAGCCCTACGACCAGATCGCGGCCCGGATGGCCGCCGCGGTGAGCAAGGCCCGCGCGCGCGCCGCCGGCCGCGAGGTGGTGTGCGTCAGCCACCAGTTGCCGGTCTGGACTGCGCGCCAGCACCTCACCGGCAACCGGCTCTGGCACGACCCACGCCGGCGCGAATGCGGTGTGGGTTCGGTGACCACGTTGATCTACGACGGTGACCGTCTCGTCGACGTCGATTACCAGGTTCCGGCCGGCGGCTGACGATGCGGGCAGTGCTGATCGTCGGGGCAGTGCTGGCCGCGCTGATCTCGGGGCTGGCCGCGCTGATCTCGGGCTGCTCGGTCGGCGACGACGCCGTCACCCACGGCGGCACCTTCGAGTTCGTCTCGCCCGGCGGAAAGACCGACATCTTCTACGATCCCCCCGAGGCCCGCGGCCGGCCCGGCCCGATCTCCGGGCCCGACCTGATGGACCCGTCGCGCACCATCGGCGTCGACGACTTCGGTGGCAAGGTCGTCGTCGTCAACGTGTGGGGCCAGTGGTGCGGGCCCTGCCGTACCGAAATCAGCCAACTGCAAAAGGTTTACGACGACACCCGGGCCCAGGGTGTGGCGTTCTTGGGCATCGACGTCCGCGACCCCGAGCCGCAGGCCTCCCGCGACTTCATCTCCGACCGTCGCATCACCTATCCCTCGATCTACGACCCGGCGATGCGCACCATGATCGCGTTCGGCGGTCGCTATCCCTCGTCGGTGATCCCGGCAACCATGGTGCTCGACCGACAGCACCGGGTCGCGGCGGTGTTCCTGCGCGAAGTTCTGGCCGAAGACCTGCAGCCGGTCGTGCAGCGGCTGGCTGCCGAGGCGGCGTCGTGAGCGGCTTCACCGCCACCGCCACCACCGGTCCGCTGCTGTTGGCCGTCGCCGTCTCGACCTTGGCCGGACTGGTGTCGTTCGCCTCGCCGTGTGTGGTGCCGCTGGTGCCGGGCTATCTGTCCTACCTGGCAGCAGTGGTGGGTGTCGACGAACGGCCTGACCCCGACACCCGCAAACCCCCGCCCGGCGCGCGGTGGCGTGTCGCCGGGTCGGCGGCGCTGTTCGTTGCCGGGTTCACCGCGGTGTTCCTGCTGGGCTCGGTGGCCGTGCTGGGTATGACCACCACGTTGATCACCAACCAGGTACTGCTGCAACGGGTCGGCGGCGCGGTGACGATTCTGATGGGACTGGTGTTCATCGGGTTCGTTCCCGCACTGCAGCGCCAAGTCCGCTTCTCCCCCCAGCAGCTGTCCACCGTGCTCGGCGCACCGCTGCTGGGCGCGGTGTTCGCGCTGGGTTGGACGCCGTGCCTGGGACCGACCCTGACCGGGGTGATCGCGGTCGCCTCGACCACCGACGGTGCCGGGGTGGCCCGGGGCCTGGTGCTGGTGATCGCCTACTGCCTGGGCTTGGGCATTCCGTTCGTGGCGCTGGCCTTCGGGTCGGCCAGCGCGGTGGCCGGGCTGGGTTGGCTGCGCCGGCACACCCGGGCGATCCAGGTCCTGGGCGGGGTGTTGCTGATCGCGGTCGGGCTCGCTCTGGTGACCGGGGTGTGGGACCACTTCGTGGCCGCGATTCGCGACGGTCTGGTCTCTGATGTCAGGCTGCCGATCTGATGACCACCACCTCTCCACCGTCCCCACCACGAGCAGACGCGAAGGCCCCCACATCAGCACGTTTGAGGGGGACGTTGCGTCTGCTCGCCGGCAAGGTCCGCAACACCTGGCGGGCGCTGACGTCGATGGGCACCGCGCTGGTGCTGCTGGTGCTGCTCGCATTGGCCGCCATTCCCGGGGCATTGCTGCCGCAACGCAGCCTCAACGCCGCCAAAGTCGACGAATACCTGGCGCTGCATCCGAAACTGGGTCCCTGGCTGAACCGGCTGGAGGCATTCGACGTCTTCTCCAGCTTCTGGTTCACCGCCATCTACGTGCTGCTGTGCGTGTCGCTGATCGGCTGCCTGACCCCGCGGACCTTTGAGCATCTGCGCAACCTGCGCGCCAGCCCGGTCGCCGCACCGCGCAACCTGTCTCGGCTGCCCAAACACGCCACGACGCAGCTGGCCGGTGACGTCGACGAGCTCGGTGCCCGGATGGCCGCAGAGTTGCGCGGCTGGCGTCGGATCATCCGTTCCTCGGACGGGCGCAGCGAGTCGCCACCGGAAGGCACCGCCGGGGGCATGGAGATCTCGGCGGAGAAGGGCTACCTGCGCGAATTCGGCAATCTGACCTTCCATTTCGCGCTGCTGGGGCTGCTGGCCGCCGTCGCCCTGGGCCGCATGTTCGGCTACGAGGGCAACGTGATGGTCATCGCCGACGGCGGACCCGGATTCTGCTCGGCGTCGCCGGCCGCGTTCGACTCGTTCCGGGCGGGCGCCACCGTCGACGGAACCAAGCTGCACCCGCTGTGCGTGCGGGTCAACGACTTCACCGCCGACTACCTGGCCTCCGGTCTGGCGACCTCTTTCACCGCGCATATCGACTACCAGGCCGGCGAGGACCTGCGCACCGATGAGTGGCGGCCCTACCTGCTGGAGGTCAACCATCCGCTGCGGGTCGGGGGCGTGCGGGCCTACCTGCAGGGCCACGGCTACGCCCCCACCTTCACCGTGATCTTCCCGGACGGCCAGACCCGCACCCAGACGGTGCAGTTCCGCCCGGACAACCCGCTGACCCTGCTGTCGTCTGGCGCGATCCGCATCGACCCGCCGGCCGGGGTCTATCCCGACGCCGCCGAGCGCCGCAAGCACCAGATCGGCATCCAGGGCCTGTTCGCTCCGACCGAACAGCTCGACGACCGGCTGCTCTCGTCGGCATTCCCCGCGATGAACGACCCCGCGGTGGCGATCGACGTCTATCGCGGCGATACCGGGCTCGACACCGGCCGGCCGCAGAGCCTGTTCACGCTGGATTCCCGGTTGATCGACCAGGGCCGGCTGACCAAGGTGGCCCGGTCCAACCTGAAGGCCGGTGAACAGATCCGCCTCGATGACGGCACGAGGGTGCGGTTCGACGGTGCGGTGCCGTTCGTCAACATCCAGGTGTCGCACGACCCGGCTGAGATCTGGGTGCTGGTGTTCGCGATGACGATGATGGCGGGGCTGGTGGTGTCGCTGGTGGTGCGCCGCCGTCGGATCTGGATTCGGCTCACGCCAGCGGAGGCGGTGGGGCAGGCCGGTACGGTGAACGTCGAGCTCGGCGGGCTGGCCCGCACCGACAACTCCGGCTGGGGTGACGAGTTCGAGCGCTTGAGCACGAAGCTGTTCGGCAAGGAGACGTAGGTGAACACGAGTCATATCGACATCGGACTGGCGCGCTACTCCGACTGGGCTTTCACCTCGGCAATGATTGTGCTGGTCATCGCGCTGCTGCTGCTGGCCGTCGAGCTGGCCTCCGGCCGTGCCCGCAGCTCCGCCGAGGCCGAGCTGGTGTCGGCCGGCGGTGTGCGCGCCGACAGCGCCACCCCGGGGGTGGTGGCCCCGGTGCAGCGGCGCCCCCTGGGCGAGCGGGTGGGCCGCGCCGGCCTGGCGCTGGTCTATCTGGGCATCGCTCTGCTGCTGGCCTGCATCGTGTTCCGCGGCGCGGCCACGCTGCGCCCGCCGTGGGGCAACATGTATGAGTTCATCAACCTGACCTGCTTCTCGGGGCTGGCGGCTGCCGCCGTCGCGCTGCGCCGGCCACAGCACCGCAGTCTGTGGGTGTTCGTGCTGCTGCCGGTGCTGATCCTGCTGACGGTCTCCGGGCGCTGGCTCTACGCCACGGCAGCGCCGGTGATGCCCGCGCTGCAGTCCTACTGGCTGCCGATCCACGTATCGGTGGTCAGCATCGGCTCGGGGGTGTTCTTGGTGGCCGGAGTGGCCAGCATCCTGTTTCTGATCCGCTCGTCGCACCTGAGTGACCCCGACGCCCCGGGGGCCCTGGCGCGTATGGTGCGCCGGCTGCCCGATGCGCAGACCCTGGACCGCATCGCCTACCGCACGACGATCTTCGCTTTCCCGGTGTTCGGTTTCGGTGTGATCTTCGGCGCGATCTGGGCCGAGGGAGCATGGGGCCGCTACTGGGGCTGGGACCCCAAAGAGACGGTGTCGTTCATCGCCTGGGTCGTCTACGCCGCCTATCTCCATGCCAGGTCGACGGCCGGGTGGCGTGACTACAAGGCGGCGTGGATCAACGTGGTGGGGTTCGCGGCGATGATTTTCAATCTGTTTTTCGTCAACTTGGTGACCGTCGGTCTGCACTCGTATGCCGGAGTCGGCTAATCCAGCTGACAGATTCCTTTATGACAGCTGCGCTACCCTGCGGTTACCGACGTCCATTGACGTCCTAACCAGTGTGACAGGGGAGATAGAAGTGTCCGACCATGCACCCGGTGATGTCACTGCGAGCCATGACGTGACGGATCATCCGACCACCCAGTTCCGGCCGCTCCAGCACGTCAGCGAGGCGGCTGATGGCCCCGCGGATGCTGCGGAGTCCGGGGCCACCGGGTCGTTCAACCAGCGGCCCGGAGGCGAGGAGACCCGCTCCTTCGGCGGTTTCCGCACCGAGCGCCGGTTCTCCGAACCGGTCGACCCGTGGCCGCCGGCGCCCGCGGAAACCTCGTCTGCGCAGCAGTCGTGGAACCCGGGCACATCGACCACCTGGGTTCCGCAGCCGATGGAGAACCCGGCGCCGGTCTACTTCGGCGGCAACGCCGGCGGTGGTGCCGGGCAGCCGCCGTATCGCGCCACCGAGCCCATCGCCCCGTTCTCGGACCTGTCCACCACCTCGTTGTTGCGACAGGTCAAGCCGCCACCGACGTCGGGCTGGCGCCGCCTGCTCTACGTGCTGTCCGGCCAGCTGATCAACGTCGGCGAGAGCCCGCGGACCATCCGCTTCAACGACCTGGTGGTCCAGGTGAACCGGCCGCTGCAGGGCTGCCACCGGATCGCGGTGCTGTCGCTGAAGGGCGGGGTCGGCAAGACCACCATCACCGCGACCCTGGGAGCCACATTCGCCTCGATCCGAGGTGACCGGGTGGTCGCCGTGGACGCCAACCCCGACCGCGGCACGCTGAACCAGAAGGTGCCGATGGAGACCTCGGCGACGGTGCGGCACCTGCTGCGCGACGCTGACGGCATCCAGCGCTACAGCGATGTCCGCAGCTACACCAACCAGGGCCCCAGTCGCTTGGAGGTACTCGCCTCCGACAGCGACCCGGCGGTCTCGGAGGCGTTCAGCGCCGAGGACTACGCCAGCACACTGCAGGTGTTGGAGCGGTTCTACAGCCTGGTCCTCACCGACTGCGGCACCGGTCTGATGCACTCCGCCATGTCAGCGGTGCTCGCCAAGGCCGACACCATGATCGTGGTGAGTTCGGGCTCAGTTGATGGCGCCCGCAGCGCCTCGGCGACGCTGGACTGGCTCGACGCGCACGGTCATGAAGACCTGGTGCGCAACTCGATCGCGGTGATCAACGCGGTGCGGCCACGCTCGGGCAAGGTCGACATGCAGAAGGTGGTCGATCACTTTTCCCGGCGCTGCCGCGCCGTGCGGTTGGTGCCGTTCGACCCGCACCTGGAAGAAGGCGCGGAGATCGATCTGATGCGGCTGAAGCGAGAGACCCGCGAGGCGCTCGTCGAGCTGGCTGCGGTGGTTGCCGAGGCGTTCCCCGGCGACGATCGGTTCAACCAGCACTTCGTCTAGATCGGGGGCTGACTCGAAGGTGGGGCAGCTTAGGGCTGGTTGTCGCCGTGGCTGATCCGCCAGAGGAAATCCGGATCGTCGTCCGGCCCGATCACGCGCGTCTTCGGCCGCGCGCGGCTGGCGCGCAGACCGAGGTAGATCAGGGTCCCTAGGGTCAGGACGAGGAGCAGGTAGAGCACTCGCGACACCTCCTGGCGCCGAATATACCGTTAGTGCCGTTCGCGCCGGTCCGTCCCGCCAGTAGGCTTGATGACCGTGGCGACAGGTCGGGCCCCCGTGGGTCGTGCGGTAGTCGATGTGGCGGTGTACACGGCGGCGCGGCTCGCGCTGGTGGTCGCGCTGACGGCGGCGATCTACGGAGTGGGCCGGCTGCTCGGGCTCAGCGATTTTCCGCCGATCATCGCGGCGATGCTCGCGCTGATCGTCGCGCTGCCGTTGGGCATGTGGCTGTTCACGCCGCTGCGTAAGCGCGCTACCGAGAGCTTGACCGTCGCCGGCGAGCGCCGCCGCCAGGAACGCGAGAAACTGCAGGCCCGGCTGCGCGGGGAGTAACCGCCCGTCGTTGACCCCTTCGGGGTTGACTCTGCGTGTACGGCGAAGAAGTGCGAGTAGCCCCCGCCCTCAGCGCAGAGTCAACGGCAAGGCCTCGGTCGTGTCAATGTTTGTTGACAGACGCGGAGTGTCAAGTTACCTTGACATCATGAATGAGCCGCCGGACGCCTCCTTGGTTTCCGCTACGGATGCGGCGACCAGTGCGGACCCGGCCGTCGGCCTGCGTGGCGTGCGTGCCTTGCAGCGGCTGCAGGAGCGGTTGGAGGCCATCCATGTGGCCAATGCTCGCGAGCAGGGCTGGAGTTGGCAGGCAATCGCCGAGGCACTCGGGGTGAGCCGTCAGGCCGTGCACCAGAAGTACAACCGGAGGAAATGAGCCATGGTCTTTGAGCGGTTCAGTCGCGATGCCCGGGCCGCGGTCATACAAGCTCAGCGAGATGCGCGGGGCTTTCACGCCGACGACATCGGGCCACAGCATCTACTTCTTGGGGTGCTCCAGACCGCCGAGGGGGATCTGTCGGCGACGCTGGGGGGCTACGGGCTGACTATTGATGGGGTGCGGACACGACTGGCAGAAGCGATGGAAACCAGCGAGTCGTTCGACGCCGATGCGGACGTGCTGCGGCTCCTTGGGATCGACCTGCGTGCTGTCCGTGATGCCGTGGCGGACACCTTCGGTGCAGAGGCCTTTGACCGTGCGGTACAGCGAACAGGCCGCGGTAGCCGTCGTCGAGGGCGTCTGGCCTTCACCCGGGCCGCCAAGACGACGCTGCAGCTCGCTTTGCGAGAGGCGGTGGCGCGCAAGGGCAAAACGATCTGCTGCGAGCACATCATGTTGGGCATCTTGCGTGATGCCGATCCGGTCGTGATGGACATAGTTACCGAGTCTGCCGATCCGGCAACGCTGACAGCCGCGGTCAGCACGCTGCTGGAACGGGCGGCCTAGCGCTGCGTCGAATGGACGCTCGCCCGCGACTATCGACCTATTGGCCCAGAGTCAACGCCAAGGCCTCCGCGATCGCCCACACCAGCATGGTCAACCCGGTGTCGCGCAGCACCGGAATCAGTGCGGCGCCACCGAGTCCGGAGCGCACCGGGGCCGCGGCCCGCAACGCCAGCGGCGTGGCGATGAACCCGACCGCGCACCATGGGGTGGCCCGCATCAGGGCCAGCGTCAGCACCCCGGCCAGCGCCACCAACAGCTGAAACAGCACCCGAGTGCGGGGATCGCCGAGGCGTACCGCCAGGGTGATCTTGCCGGCCGGCTTGTCGGTGGCGATGTCGCGCAGATTGTTGGCCACCAGCACCGCCGACGACAATGCGCCGACGCCTACCGCCAGCGCGCCGCCGACCCAGTCCACCCGCAGGGCCTGGGTGTACTGGGTGCCCAGCACCGCGACCAGGCCGAAGAACACGAACACCGCGATCTCGCCGAAGCCGGCGTAGCCATAGGGCTTGGACCCGCCGGTGTACAGCCAGGCGCCGGCGATGCAGGCCGCTCCCACCACCAGCAGCCACGGCGCGCTGACCAGGGCCAGGGCCAAACCGGCCAGCGCTCCGACCGACAGCGCGGCGATCGCTGCCGTGAGCACCGCGCGCGGGCTTGCCAGGCGGGCACCCACCAGGCGCACCGGGCCGGTCCGGTCGTCGTCGGTGCCACGGATGCCGTCGGAGTAGTCATTGGCGTAATTCACCCCGATGATCAGCGCCACCGCGACGGTCAGCGCCAGCAGCGCCTTCCACCACACCGCGGCGCCCAGCCATGCTGCCGCGCCGGTTCCGGCGATCACCGGAGCGATCGCGTTGGGCAGGGTGCGGGGACGAGCCCCCTCTATCCACTGTGCGAAGCTGGCCACCGCACGATCCTTGCATGCGGGAGGAGCAGAAGTTGCCCGGCGCTGACGATGCAGTGGGGGTACCCCGAGCCGCGCAGCGGCGAGGGGGACGAAGCGATGAGGAGGAAGCGGCGCGAGATGTTGGGCGTGATCGGCGGTAGCGGTTTCTACTCGTTCTTCGGTGACGATGCGCGCCGCGTCAGTTGCGACACCCCCTACGGGGCGCCCAGTGCGGAGATCACCATCGGTGCCGTCGGCGGGCACGAAGTGGCCTTTCTGCCGCGGCACGGGGCCGCCCACGAGTATTCGGCCCACACGGTGCCCTATCGGGCGAACATGTGGGCGTTGCGGACGCTGGGAGTGCGGCGGATCCTTGCGCCGTGCGCGGTCGGCAGCCTGACGCCGGAACTGCCCCCAGGTTCGGTGGTGGTGCCCGATCAGCTGGTCGATCGCACCTGGGGCCGCGCCGACACCTACTTCGACGACGGCGGTGTGCACGTCGAGTTCGCCGACCCGTACTGCCCGACGCTGCGGACCGCGGTCACCGGCCTGCCCGACGTGGTCGACGGCGCGACGATGGTGGTGATTCAGGGGCCGCGATTCTCCACTCGCGCCGAAAGCCAATGGTTCGCCGCAGCCGGATTCCGGCTGATCAACATGACCGGATATCCCGAGTCGGTTTTGGCTCGTGAACTGGAAATGTGTTATGCCGCAGTAGCTTTGGTCACCGATTTGGATGCAGGTGTCGACGTCGGCAGTGGCGTGAAGGCTGTCGATGTATTCGCGGAGTTCCAGAAGAACATCGAGCCATTCAAAAGGCTGGTGCACCAAGCCATCGAGCAGATGGGCCAAGAGCGGACCTGCACGCACTGCTTGGCGCACGAAGGCATTCAGTTGCCCTTCGAGCTGCCCTGAATCGACGGGGCGCGCTCAGAGACGGGCGGCCGCGTACTCGGCGCCCTGCTCGGTCATCCCGTTGACGCCGTACGACGCGTGCGCGAAAGGCGGTCCGCCGGCCGGGGCGCCGTTGCAGATGGTGTCGCCGTCGGCGCAGAGCTCCATGGTCTTGTTGGCATATAGCGGTCCGATCCGCACCGGTGGCGCGCCGTTTGGTGCGAGAAACTCCGCCGAGGGCGTGCCGAACAAGACAACTGCGGCAACGTGGTTGGCCACCGACGGCGGCATCGGCTCGGGAATGTACGCGAGGTAGTCGGCGGGGACTTCCTTGGGGATCTCGGCCGATGTGGTGTAGCCGGCCAGCGCCGCACCTTGCGAGAAGCCGCCCAGCACGATTCGGGTGTTGGGGCAGTTCGCCGCGGTGCTCTCGACGTGGGTGGCGGCATCTCGGATGCCGTCGACGACGGTGCGGGCGAAGTCGACACCGCCGCCGAAATCGCTGCTGGCGGCGTAGTTGACCGGATACACCTCGAAGGAACGCTCACCCACCTTGGCATGCAGTGCATCGACAAACGATTGACCGATGCCACCGACGCCGGGGGGTTCGCCGGTGCCGCGGGCGAACACCACCTGCACGTCGGGGCAGGGTTGCGCCGCGACGGACGGGATGCCTGGGGCCAGCAGTGTGGCACCGCCCATCACCAGCGCCGCACCCAGGTGCCGGGTAGTGCGCCGTGCCTTCGTTACAACCAGTGTGGTGCTGTGCATCGTGACCTTCATTCGTATCGTTCATCCACGTTCAGGAGCAGAAACGCAGTTTCGGCTACCCGTCGGCGGCGTCCGATAAACGCTGTGATGCCGTGCTTGGCCGCACGAAGGCCTTCAGTTGACTTTCGGGCTGTCCTGAACCGTTTCGTCGTCTTCGGCCGAATCGTCGCTTCCCCGATAGATCTTCGGTCCACCCGCGGGTGCGACAGTGGCTGAGTCCGCTGACCGGAAGATGCGCGGTGTGCCGGGCTCGCCGGGTTTGGGGCGGTCGTCGGCCGGCACCGGCAGACGTCCGACGACGATCGCCACCACCAGGCCGCACAACGCCAGGCCGCACAACACCACGTCGAACGTGCTGGTGATCTGCTGCGCGAGTCCGTTGCCATACACCGGATTCGCCCACGCGCTGGCGCGCTGGGCTTCTGCGAGCCGCGGAGCCAGGCCGACGCCCACCACGACGCGGGCGATCGTGAACCCGAACAGGACGGCGCTCGCCGACCAGACGGCCGCCGCCGGAAGGAAGCGATTGCCCAAGGTGAGCCGTAGCCAGAGCGCGATGACCGCAGTCACCACATCGAAGGACGCCATCGCAGCGCTGTCGTACGGCGAATACGGCAGGTCCAGACCGACCGCGACGCTGAGATCGACGATGCGCATGAGGGCCGACCCGAGGCTCCAGATCGCGATCAGCAACAACGTGTTCCGGGTGGCGCCCAGCCACGTCGTCGCTGACGCGTCGCGCGCGGCCGCCACCGCGAACAGTGCCGCGGCGGCCACCCACACCAAGTAGCCCTCGAAGCCGACCCCAGCGGTGGACGTATTCTGCGCGATCCCGTGAAAGCCGTCGATGGCGCGGCCGACCGGCAGCACCCATACCAGGGTTCCGGCGATCAGAGTGGCCCCGCCGAGCAACACGACAGCGAGCTGGGATGCCTTGTCGCGCCGCAGAACCCACCTCGAGGCTAGGACTACGGTAGCCCACGCCACCGCTCCGTACACCAGGGCGGTCGCAATGATCGCGACCTGCTGCCGGCCGAAGCCGGTCGTGGAATCGGCGTCCGGCAGGGCGTAGCGCACCCGCCAATACAGGTTGAACAGCACGCTCAACGTGGCGCCGACGATCGATGCGTAGCCGAGCGTGCGAACCGTGCCCCACCACAGCCGCACCGGCCCGACGAGCACCGGCTGCGCGGCGAGCAACGCACCTGCGGCGCCCAGCAACGCGCCCGGCCCGACGCCACCGGGCGGCTGCGGGCTTCCGCCGTAGCGGACGGTCTGCACCACGTCGGCGGCCACCACCCCGAGCAGCAACACCAGATACGGTGCGCTGAGCAACAGCCGCAACCTTCCCGCGACGGCGGGATCGTTGACCCGCAAGATCCCCCAGGGACCGACGTAGGTCGCGGCGATCGCCGTCAGCGCGAGCACGGTGGCCACCGCCAGCGCGACGAACAGTCCGGACTCGCTGCCCGGAACGCCGGCGCCGAAGTACAGGCTCCACGGCAACGCCGGCGCCGCGAGCAGCAATGCCGCAGCGGTCGCATCGCGGCCGATATTCCAGCTCCTGGTCGACTCGGCGATCACCTGCTCACCATAACCGCGGGAGGGTCATGCGCCATTGAACTGCGAAGATCGGTCCGCTCGCCGGTCGATCCGCGCGGCTAAACTGGCTAATCGAGTGGCCGCGAAAGGAGACGCGCAATGGATGTCGCGCTCGGAGTCTCGGTTACCGGCGCGCTCGCCCGCTTGGCGCTCGTCGAATCGGATGCCTATGGCGATGCTGTGCTCGACGAGTCGATGCTCGATCTGACGCGCAATCCGGTCGAAACGCTGATCGAGACCGTGACCGGAACCCACCGCATGCTGGCCGAAGAGGGCCACCGGCTAGCTGCTACCCGACTGTGCTGGTCGGATTCGGAGTTGATGGCAGAGGTTCGTCGCGGCCTCGAGGATGCGGGCGTTGAGAACGTTTCCGAGCAGCCTCAGGCGCGCTCGGCAGTGGCGTTGGCGCGCAACGCCTCGGGTGAGGACGGCGAGACGACGTGGCTGCCTGCTCCGGCGGCCGACGCGACCATGGCTGCGCCGGCGCTGCCGGACGCCGGTGCCCCGGACGGAACGGCCACGGTGCTGGCCCCCGCGGCCGAGGGCGAGCACCCGGAACAGCAGCTGGCGTACTCGATGACTGACGATGACTCCGAACTGTTGCCGGTGGAGTACGCCGAGGGCGACTACGAAGGTTATGAAGGCTACGGCTCCGAAGATGGGGGAGACGACGGCGAATCCGACGAGCGGGCGGCGCCGCCGCCGGTGGGGCGCGCACTGCTGATTGGCAGTTCGGTCGGCGGGATTCTGGTGGCCGGGTGCGCGGCGTTGGCCGTCGCCGTGACAATAGGCATTCGTCCCACGGCCGCCTCCACGCCCTCGCAGCCTCCGGTGGTGGCGCAGCCGCCGCAGGCCCAGCCGGTGCCCGGTAACTTCATGCCGGTGTTGCCGGCCCCGAAGCCGGTGCGGTTGCCCGTTCTGCAGTCCCCGGCCCCGAATCCTGTTGTAGCACCGTCAAACCCGGCTCCGGCCGTCGTTGCCCCCGCGCCGGTAGTGCCCGCCCTTCCGGCTGCGCCCGCCCCCGCACCGCCCGCGGTGATTCCGTTCCCGATACCGATACCGATCATCACCGGACCCGTCGGTGGTGGCGGCGGCTGGCTGCCCGGATCGGGCGGCAGTGGCAGCGGTGGCAGCGGGTCCGGTAGCGATCAGGGCGGCGGCAGTCATTCCGGCGGCGATGCCGGTTCGGGCGGCACTGGTTCGGGTAGCAACGGTGCCGGTGGTAATGGCTCCGGTGGCACCGGCACAGGCGGCAGCGGTTCGGGGGGCACTGGTTCGGATGGCGCTGGTTCCGGCGATAACGGTTCCGGCAGTGGACATCCCGGCGGCAGCGAGCCGGGTACCGGCCATTCCGGCGGTACCGGTGCGGGTGACGGTAGTACGGGAGGTTCCGGCAGCAACCCGGGCGGATCGGGCGGTGGTTCGGGTAGCTCCGGCGAGACCGGTTCGGGTGGTCAGTCCGGCGGATCCGGTGGAACCTCGGGCGGCTCCGATGAGAGCGGCTCGGGCGGTACCGGAGCGGGAAGTGATTCGGGCGGAACCAGTTCGGGAGGATCCGGCGGCGACGCGGGTAGCTCCGGCGGTGCCGGCTCGGGCGCGTCCGGGTCGGGCAGCGGCAGTTCGGGCGGCTCTGGCAGCAGTGCAGGCAGTGATGGCGGCGGCGCCGGGGGCGCGTCGTCTGGTTCCGACAGCAGCTCTGGCGGTTCTGCCGGTAGTTCCGGTGGTGACTCCGGCGGGAGTTCGGGTGGTTCGGGCGGTGGCTCCAGCGGCGGGTCCGGTGGATCGAGCGGTGCCTCCAGCGGCGGGTCCGGTGGTTCGGGCGGTGGCTCCAGCGGTGGCTCCGGTGGTTCGGGCGGTGGCTCCAGCGGTGGCTCCGGTGGTTCGGGCGGTGGCTCCAGCGGTGGCTCCGGTGGTTCGGGCGGTGGCTCCAGCGGTGGCTCCGGTGGTTCGGGCGGCGGAGGCGACTGAGTCTCGGTGCGGCGGGTCTTCGTTGCGGCGCATCGAGCGTCCGCATCGACGCCGTGGACCGGTGGTCTAAGCGGGTGCGGTGCCGCCAGAAGAAAACTGTTGCGCCAGTGCTTTTCGGTCCAGCTTGCCGATTCCGCGGCGGGGGAGCGCAGTAACGACATGCAGTTCGCGCGGCGCCGCCGTGATGTCCAGTGTCTCCGCGACGTGGGCGCGTAACGCCTCCAGTGTCGGTGGCGTCGCGCCCGCCACCACGATCGCGGCGGCGACGCGCTGCCCCAGCCGGTCGTCGTCGATCCCGAAAACGGCGCACTCGGCCACTGCGGGATGCGTCGACAACACCGCCTCCACCGGACCGGGCAGAACGGTCAATCCACCGGTGCTGATCGCGTCGTCGGCCCGGGCGAGCACGGTCAGGCGGCCTGCTGAATCAAGTGCACCAAGGTCATTGGTGGTGAACCAGCCCGGCTCGGCGAATGGGTCCGGTTCGACGGGGTCGCGATAACCCTGCGCCAGAATCGGGCCGGCGATCGCGATCCGTCCATCGTTTCCGATGCGTAACCGGACGCCCGACAACGGCAACCCGTCATAGACACAACCGCCGGCGGTCTCACTCATGCCGTAGGTGCGCACCACCGTCACGCCGGCGGCCGTCGCCGCGTCCAGGATCGGTTGCGGTGCAGGACCTCCGCCCAACAACACCGCATCCAGTTCGGCCAGTGCGGCCGTGGCCGCGGGGACCGCCAGCGCCTTGGCCAACTGGGTGGCGACCAGCGAGGTATAGCACCGCCCGGAGCCGAGCGCCGCCACCGCTGCGGGAAGCTGCGCGACGTCGAATCCCTCGGTGACGTCGAGCTGCACGGGTGTCGTGCCGGCCACCAAACTTCGTACCAGCACTTGGATTCCGGCGATGTGGTGTGCAGGCAACGCCAGTAGCCAGCTGCCCGGGCCGCCCAACCGGTCGTGCGTGGCCGTGGCGCTGGCCGCCAGCGCCGCACCGGTCAACAGAGCGCCTTTGGGCAACCCGGTGGTTCCCGACGTCGCCACCACCAGTGCGATATCACCGTTGATGGAATCGCCCACCCGCAGCGCGGTCAGGGCCGACGGATCGGTGTCGGGGCCTACCGGTGTGAACGCGGCGTGGCGACCTTCCAGAACACCCTGCAAGGCGGGCAGCAGCGTCGCGACGGCATCACCGCGTGGGATGGCCAGCGCACGCAGGCGTGCTATGGGTTCCCTCCGTTGGTGGGAGCGTCGTCGAGCAGCCAGCCCTTTGCCGCCAACCGTTCTCGCACTCTTTCGACATCCTCCGGAGCGGGCAGTTCGTTGGTCAAGCGGGCGATCAGCACTCCGATGTCGACGCGGTCGAACTCGCCGCGGCCGATCAATTCCCGGGCAACGTCTTTGACCTCGTCGTTGGTCAGCCGCCGCGACAGCAGTGCCAACAGCGGAACGTAGTCGTTTTGCGGCACGCCATCGGGGTACCCGGCGCGCAGCCAGGCGACGATCGAGGTAAGAAATTTGTTCATACTGCGTCAACTTCCCCGCGCCGACACCGGAAGGAACATGTCAGCTGCAATATTACGTCTAATCAACGCCTAACACCTCGTCCCAGTTGCCCCAGTCGTCGCACTGCCAGCCGATGCGGTGCTCGATGAAATCGCGGGCGATGAACAGCACGCCGGTGCCGACCAGCAGGCCGAAGACCAGGATCTTGCCGGTGGCCACGTAGTCGAACCAGGTGCTCACGGTGTTCACGCACGGTCCCCCTCCGCGCGGATCTCGCGAGACGGGCCAGAGGTAGTGGGTTGCGGTGCAATCACTTCGAGGCCATCGGTCATATGTGCACCCCACTCGGCGGTGACATTGGTGTGGTCGACCGGGACTTTGCGGGACTGCAGCCAGATGAGTGCGGAGACGCCCACCAGCAGCGTCACTCCGGTGATCGTGCCGGGGTAGCCGCCGATGCGATGGATCAGGTGGTAGGTGCCCGCGCCGATGGCCCCGGCCAGTGGCAGGGTGATCACCCACGCGGTCGCCATCCGGCGCGCAACTCCCCAGCGCACGGTGGCGCCGGGCTTCCCCAGGCCCGAACCCAGCACGGATCCCGTCACCACCTGGGTGGTCGACAGCGAGTAGCCGAAGTGGCTGGACAGCAAAATGATGGCCGCCGAGGATGATTCGGCGGCCATGCCCTGGGGGGATTCGATTTCGACGAGCCCCTTGCCCAGGGTGCGGATGACTCGCCATCCGCCGAAATAGGTGCCGGCGGCCATTGCCACCGCACACGACACGATCACCCAGAGCGGCGGCGTGACGTCGGTCTTGTAGGCCGCGCCGTAGGAGATCAGCGCGAGGAAGATCACGCCCATGGTCTTCTGGGCATCGTTGGTGCCGTGCGCCAGTGACATCAGGGCAGCAGAGAACACTTGACCCCGCCGGAAGTCGCGCAGGGCGCGCCCACGGGAGACTCCCCGCGTCAGCCGGTAGACCAGCCAGGTTCCGACGGTGGCGACCAGGGTGGCGGCGAGCACGGCGATCACCGTCGGCACCAGCACCTTCGATACCATCCCGGGCCACCGCACCCCGGCGGTGCCGGCCGCGGCCAGCATGGCCCCCACCACGCCGCCGATCAGGGCGTGCGAGGAACTTGACGGGATACCGAACAACCAGGTCGCCAGGTTCCAGATGATGCCGCCGACTAAACCGGCGAACATGACCTCCAGCGTCACCAGGTTGGTGACCACCAGGTCCTTGGCCACCGTGGCCGCCACCTGGGTCGACATGAACGCCCCGACAAGGTTGAGCGTGGCGCAGAGCGTTACCGCGGTCTTCGGCTTGAGCGCACCGCTGGCGATCCCGGTGGCGACAGCGTTGCCGGTGTCATGGAAGCCGTTGGTGAAGTCGAAAGCCAGGGCGGTGATCACGACCGTGATCAACAGGAACAGCTCCAAGGTCACCGTGCGGATTTTTGCAGTCGCACGCCTGGCTTGTCGAACCGGGTCAGGGGCGCTTGGCCCCGAGCAAGTACCAGCCCAGGTGGTGACCGAGGAAGTCGCGGGCGATGAAGAGCACGCCGAGGACCGCCACGGCCAGCACCAGCAGGAAGATCGCCCAGCTCACGGCGAGCAGCAATGGTCGGCGCTCGCTCGCGGCACCGCCGGGGACCGCGGAGACACCGCTGCTACCGGCCACGTTGACTCGGACCCCTACCGCGAACAGCGCCGGCAACAACCCACCCACCAGCAGCCCGAAAACCAGGATCTTGCACGTTGCTGCGAGGTTGAACCACTGGCTCATGATCGGATGACCTCACGCGAGTTGGGGCCGTCAGTGTCGACGAGGGTCAACTTAGCGCCGTCCTGGCCGGTCCCGAAGGCCGATCGGAGGGCGTTCTCGACTTCGCGGCCCGCTTCGTCGGGTTGCACGCCGGGTGCGTCGAGACCGCCGGTGAGGGTGCCGTCCCAGTCGGCGTTGACGTTGTTGTGGTCGATGCGGGCCCGGCGTGACCGCAGCCAGATCGCCAGGACCGTGGTGATCAGCAGCACCACACCGATGGTGATGCCGGGGTAGCCGCCGATCCCGTGGACCAGGCCGTATGCGCCCGAACCGACCCCACCGGCCATCGGCAGCGTCACCAGCCAAGCGGCCACCATCCGTCCGGCGACACTCCAGCGCACCTGCGCGCCCGGCTTGCCGACGCCGCTACCCAGCACCGACCCGGTGGCGACCTGGGTGGTCGACAGTGAGTAACCGAAGTGGCTGGAGAGGAGGATGACCGCGGCTGCGGAGGACTCGGCGGCCATGCCCTGCGGCGACTTGATTTCGACGAGGCCCTTGCCCAGGGTGCGGATGATCCGCCAGCCGCCGGTGTAGGTGCCGGCCGCCATGGCCAGCGCGCAGCTGACGATCACCCACAGGGGCGGCAGTGTGGCCGAGGTGCTCACCGCGCCGTAGGACATCAGCGCGAGGAAGATCACCCCCATGGTCTTCTGAGCGTCGTTGGTGCCGTGGGCCAGCGACACCAGCGCCGCCGAGCCGATCTGGCCGTGCCGGAACACCTTCTCCGACCGCTTCTCGTCGACGCCCCGGGTGATGCGGTAGACCAGCCAGGTGCCGACCGAGGCGATGACGGTGGCGATCACGGTGGCCAGGATCGCGGGGACCAGCACCTTGGAGACCACCCCTTGCCAGATCACCCCGTGCCCGCCGACCGCGGCGATCATCGCTCCGACGATGCCCCCGATCAGGGCGTGCGAGGAGCTCGACGGGATTCCGAGCAGCCAGGTCAGCAGGTTCCACACGATGCCGCCGACCAGGCCGGCGAAGACGATCTCGAGGGTGACCAGGTGCGCATCGACCAGGCCTTTGGCGATCGTTGCGGCCACGGCGGTCGACAGGAAGGCGCCGATCAGGTTCAGGCACGCCGACAGCGTGACCGCTGCTTTGGGCTTGAGCGCTCCGCTGGCGATCGAGGTGGCCATCGCGTTGCCGGTGTCATGGAATCCGTTGGTGAAGTCGAAGGCCAAAGCCGTGATCACCACGATGATCAAAAGGAACAGATCAAGGCTCACGAGAGCATCACGGCACTGATTCTGCGGCCTCGATGGGGCCGTTGTCTAACCATGGCCCCCGCGAAACGCCGGTGTATGTCGAGACGTATCGCATTGTTTCCCCGTCGTTAACCTCAAGGCTTGCGGGGGCTGTCCTGGCGGGTATCCCGGCGCAGCGGATGGTCTTCGGGAATCTCCACGAAGATCAACGTCAGGCCGTCGGGATCGGTGACGTGCATCTCACGCAGCCCCCACGGTTCCCGCAGCGCTTCCCGGGTGATGGGGACCCCGCGGCTCTGCAGTTCGGCTTGGGTCGCGGCGACGTCGCGGACCTGCAGCCACAGCGCCCCGGGGAAGTGCGCGCCGGGCTGGTCGGGGTTACCGTGCCCGGCGAGTTCGATCAGCGACTGGCCGGCGTAAAAGACCATTCCGGCGCCGTAGTCGCGGGCGATCGCCAATCCGATCTCGTCGCGGTAGAACCGCAGTGAGCGTTGATAGTCGGTGGGCCGGAGCAACACCCGGCTGGCCAGAATCTCCATCAGTCTTCGACCGGCTCGATCCGGTTCCGCTTGACCAGGGCGGTGGCCCAGCCCGCGTTGAGGTTGTCCAGAGCGCGGAACGCCAGCGCCAGCCGCGGCGCGATACGGATCGGGCGATATCTGGCCGCGTCGATCATCCACGCGCCGGCCTCCTGCGCGGTGAGCCCCGGCTTGCCCTGGAACGCCGCGGTGGGCGCGATCATCGGGGTCTTCACCAGTGGGTAGTACAGCGTGGTGGACTGCACGCCGTCGCGGGCCCACTCGCTGTCGATGACCCGGCTCACGGCACTCAGCGCGGACTTGGAGCCGTTGTAGACGCCGAACAGCGGCGAGGAGTCGGTGAACACGCCCCAGGTGGCGACGTTGATGATGTGGCCGTCGCCGCGCTCGCGCATGGCGGGGGCGAACCCGCGAATCAGCCGCAGGGGCGAGTAGTAATTGAGCTGCATGGTCCGCTCGACGTCGTGCCAGCGGTCGAGCGATTCGGCCAGCGGTCGGCGGATCGACCGGCCGGCGTTGTTGACCAGGATGTCCACTCCGCCGAACTGTTCGTCGACGTCCTTGACCAGGGCATCGATCGCGGTCAGGTCCGACAGATCGCACGCGATCGCGTGCGCGGTGCCACCGGCGGCGGTGATCCGCTGAACCAGTGCGTCGAGGTTCTCCTGGCGGCGGGCCACCGCGATCACGGTGGCGCCCGCTGCTCCGAACTGTTCGGCGCCGGCCTCCCCGATACCCGAGGATGCGCCGGTCACCAGCACCCGCTTGCCGGTGAGGTCGACGGGCTTGGCGCCGGGCCGGTGCATCAGCTGCGCGGCGACCGGGGGGCGCATGGTCGCGAGCGTGATCTGGTCGGACAGTCGGCGCAGCGGGCTTCGGCTCATGGTTAGCCAGTCTATGCGGGGGTTCTTTGCGTGCCGAGGCTGTAGTTACCGTCGGCGCCACTCGCACTTCTTCGCGCCAACCGCAGGCTCGAGGCGTTGGCGTCTAGAAGTAGCGGGGGAACCTGCTCCAGTCCGGATCGCGTTTCTCCAGGAAGGAATCGCGGCCCTCGACGGCCTCATCGGTCATGTAGGCCAGCCGGGTGGCTTCGCCGGCGAACAGCTGCTGGCCCACCAGCCCATCGTCGAGCAGATTGAAGGCGAACTTCAACATGCGTTGGGCCTGAGGCGATTTGCCGTTGATCTCCTTGGCCCACTGCACGCCGGTGGCTTCCAGCTCGGCATGGTCGACGACCTCGTTGACCGCGCCCATCTGGTGCATCTGCTCGGCGGTGTAGGTGCGGCCCAGGAAGAAGATCTCGCGGGCGAACTTCTGGCCCACCTGCCGGGCCAGATAGGCGCTGCCGTACCCGCCGTCGAAGCTGCCCACGTCGGCGTCGGTCTGCTTGAACCTGGCGTGCTCGCGGCTGGCCAGGGTCAGGTCGCACACCACGTGCAGGCTGTGTCCGCCGCCGGCCGCCCAGCCGTTGACCAGGCAGATCACCGGTTTGGGCATGAACCGGATCAGCCGCTGCACCTCCAGGATGTGCAGCCGTCCGGCGCGGGCGACATCGACCGTGTCGGCGGTTTCCCCGGAGGCGTACTGGTAGCCGCTGCGGCCGCGGATGCGCTGATCCCCGCCGGAGCAGAACGCCCAGCCGCCGTCCTTGGGCGCCGGCCCGTTACCGGTCAGCAGCACCACCCCGACGTCGGGAGACATCCGGGCATGGTCCAGCGCCTGGTACAGCTCGTCGACGGTGTGCGGCCGAAACGCGTTGCGCACCTCGGGACGGTTGAACGCCACCCGCACCGTCGCGTCGGTGACGTGGCGGTGATAGGTGATGTCGGTCAGGTCGGCGAAGCCGTCGACGGTGCGCCAGATGCTCTCGTCAAAGGGGTTACTGCTCACGCTTGCGACGGTACCGGGGCGGCGGCCTCAGGTTGCCCGTGACGCCGGTGTCGGCATCGAAGAGGCGAAGCTGGGACCACCGCTTGACCGAGCTGTCTACGGTGGAGGCGATGACCATCGACGTGTGGATGCAGCACCCGACCCGGCGGTTCCTCGACCACGACATGCTGGCGTCGCTGCGACGCTGGACCGGCGGGGCTATGCCCGACGAAGAGATCCCCATCGAGGCCACCGTGTCGGCGATGGAGGCCGCGGGTGTGGATTTCGGGCTGCTCAGTGCCTGGCGCGGACCCAACGGCATGGACCTGGTCTCCAATGACGAAGTCGCGGGATGGGTCGCAGCGCACCCGAATCGGTTCGCTGGATTGGCCACCGTCGACCTGGACCGCCCGATGGAGGCCGTCCGCGAACTGCGGCGCCGGGTTCGCGACGACGGATTCGTCGGCCTGCGTGTGGTGCCGTGGCTGTGGAACGCGCCTCCCACCGATCGGCGCTACTACCCGCTGTACGTCGAGTGCGTGGAACTCGGCGTGCCGTTCTGCACCCAGGTTGGGCATACCGGCCCGCTGCGACCGTCGGAAACCGGGCGCCCGATTCCCTACATCGACCAAGTGGCACTGGACTTTCCTGAGCTGGCAATCGTGTGCGGACACGTCGGCTATCCGTGGACCGAGGAGATGGTCGCGGTGGCCCGCAAGCACGAGAACGTCTACATCGACACCTCCGCCTACACCACCAAGCGGCTCCCGGACGAGTTGATCCGTTTCATGCGAACCCGCACCGGGCAGCGAAAGGTGTTGTTCGGCACCAACTATCCGATGATCATGCACGGCCATGCACTCGACGGGCTCGACGATCTCGGGCTCGATGATCAGGCGCGCGCGGATTACCTGCACGAGAATGCCGAGCGGGTGTTCAAGTTGGGTGGCGGGGCATGACGCCGCCCCTCGACGACATCCTTGACCGCCTACACGTGGTGGCGCTGCCGATGCGCGTCAAGTTCCGCGGCATCACGGTGCGCGAAGTGGCCCTGATCGACGGCCCGGAAGGCTGGGGCGAGTTCGGCGCCTTCGTGGAGTACGAACCGCCCGAGGCGGCGCACTGGCTGGCTGCCGCACTCGAGAGCGCCTATCGCCAACTCCCACAACCGCTCCGCGACCGCATTCCGATCAACGCAACCGTGCCCGCCGTCGACGCCGATCGGGTCCCCGAGGTGCTGGCGCGGTTCCCCGGCGCCCGCACCGCCAAAGTCAAAGTCGCCGAACCCGGCCAGACCCTGGCCGACGATGTCGCCCGCGTCGAAGCCGTCCGCGCGCTCATCCCCACCGTGCGCGTCGATGCCAACGGCGGTTGGACGCTCGATCAGGCGGTCCAGGCGGCAACGGCATTGGGCGCACTGGAATATCTCGAACAACCCTGCGCCACCGTCGCCGAACTCGCGGAGCTGCGCCGTCGCATCGACACCCCGGTGGCCGCCGACGAGAGCATCCGCAAAGCCTCCGACCCCCTGGCCGTCACGAAAGCCGGCGCCGCCGATATCGCGGTGCTGAAAGTCGCTCCGCTGGGCGGCATTTCAGCACTGTTGACGATCGCTGAGCAGATCGGCATCCCGGTGGTGATCTCCAGCGCGATCGACTCGGCGGTCGGTATCGCGACCGGCCTGCGGGCAGCGGCCGCGTTGCCGGAGCTGCAGCACGCCTGCGGGCTGGGCACAGGATCACTGTTCGTCGACGATATCGCCGAGACCACGGCACAAGAAGACGGCTACCTCCCGGTGCGGCCTGTGGTCCCGGACCCCGCCCGTTTGCACGCCCTGGCTGCTTCGCCGCAGCGGCGCCAGTGGTGGATCGACCGAATCAAGGTCTGCCATCGACTGTTGCCGCGGTGAGCACTCACACGCTGGGCAGCCGCGCGTCGATCCCGTTGGCGATCGTGACGGCTTCGTCGCTGACATAGAGCTTGCACGCCAGCACGTCGATCGCAACGTTGTTGGTCACCCGCAGGGCCCGTTGACAGGACCAACCCGCGCTGTCGTCCTGATGCTGGGTCATCCACACCGTTGAGTCGACGTCGGCGACGGTGTCGAACGTCCAAAACGTGTCTGGGTAGCCGTCCTTGGCGGTCGCGAATGTCCGCTCGCCGCAGGAGCTCCAAGCGCGGGCGGTGGCATCGAAGAAACTGCGTGCCGCATCCCGGGTGGCGAACACCGTGGCGGCCTGAATCACGAAGTGGTCTTGTGCGTTCTCGGTAAGGGTTTGGGTGAGGGTCGCGGTCCAGTCCGCATCGGTATACACCGACTTCTCGACGGGCATCCACGCCGCCAGGCAGCCATGGTCAGGGAACTGGCGACCCGAATCGAACATCCGCGTGCGGGAGTCTTTGACCCGCATCCCGCGTGCGCCCATGATGTCGCTGACGGTAGTCGCCTTCAGCAGCAGTTCCGGCAGCATCGCAGCCGTCACCGGGCGGGGTCCGTCCTGGTCGGCCGGCACCGCCACGCCGCCGGTCACCCGGGTGCAGTCGGCCATGAGCGCAGCGGCCAGCGCCAGCGTGCATGCCAACCCGACGCTCCGTATCCGTATCACCGTTCCCCAGCTGCGCAGTTGCGATCCTGACACCATAAAGCGTGGACGGGTCGCGTACCTTCACTCTGGTGACCAACCTCGCCTACGATGACCGTAATCAGGATGGGGAGCCGGTTCTGTTCATCGCCGGGCGTGGCGGCGCCGGTCGCGGCTGGCACCTGCACCAGGTGCGCGAATTCCAGCTCGCCAGGTACCGTCCGATCACCTTCGACAACCGCGGCATCGGTGCCACCGAGAACGCCTCGGGGTTCACCACAGAAACCATGGTGGCCGACACGGCCCAGCTCATCGAATCGCTGAACATCGGCCCGGTCCGCATCGTCGCGGTGTCGATGGGCTCGTTCATCGCTCAGGAATTGATGCTGGCCCGGCCCGAATTGGTGAAATCCGCTGTCCTGATGGCCACCCGTGGCCGCCACGACCGCGCCCGGGAGTTCTTTTATCAGGCCGAGGCGAAGCTCGCCGAAGCCGGTGTCGAACTTCCCGCCGAATATGAAGCCAAAGTGCGTCTGCTGGAGAGCTTTTCGCCGAAAACGCTCAGCGATAACGCCGCGATCAAGGACTGGATCGCGATGTTCACCATGTGGCCGGTCAAAAGCACCCCGGGGTTGCGCTGCCAGCTCGACGTGGCGCCATTGACCAACCGGCTGCCCGCTTACGCCAACATCACTCAGCCGGTGCTGGTGATCGGTTTCGGCGACGACGTCGTGACCCCGGCACACCTGAGCCGCGAGGTCGCCGACGCGATCCCGGGCGCGCGCTACCTGGAGATTCCCGACGCCGGGCACCTCGGATTCATCGAGAAACCGGACCAGGTCAACAAGGCAGCCTTGGAGTTTCTCGCCGAGGTCGACGGCAAGCCCTTCCGGTGGGCGCCGATGCCTCCGGCGCACGACTAACCTGGTACCAATGACCAACCCCTCGACGGCACAGGCCCGCATCGTCGTCGACGAGCTGATCCGCGGCGGTGTCCGCGACGTGGTGCTGTGCCCGGGATCGCGCAATGCGCCGCTGGCCTTCGCGCTGCACGACGCCGACCGGGCCGGCCGGCTGCGCCTGCATGTCCGTATCGACGAACGCACCGCCGGATACCTGGCGATCGGGCTGGCGGTGAGCGCCGGAGCCCCCGTCTGTGTGGCGATGACCTCGGGCACCGCGGTAGCCAATCTGGGTCCGGCGGTGGTCGAGGCCAACTACGCGCGGGTGCCGCTGATCGTGCTGAGCGCCAACCGTCCCTACGAGCTGCTGGGTACCGGCGCCAACCAGACCATGGAGCAGCTCGGCTACTTCGGCACCCAGGTTCGCGCCGCCATCAGCCTGGGGCTGGCCGAGGACGCCCCCGAGCGGATGGATGCTCTCAACGCCACCTGGCGGTCGGCGGTCTGCCGAGTATTGGTCGCTGCCACCGGATCTCGCACCGCGAACGCTGGGCCGGTGCAGTTCGACATTCCGCTGCGCGAACCGCTGGTGCCCGATCCCGATTCAGGGACGGGCACGGGCACGGGTCCGCCGGGCCGGCCGCACGGGCGTCCCTGGACTCTGACCCCGCCGGTCAGTTTCGACCAGCCGCTGGACATCGACCTGTCTGCAGACACCGTGGTGATCGCCGGGCACGGTGCCGGGCCGCACCCGAATCTCGCGGCACTGCCCACCGTCGCCGAGCCGACGGCCCCGATGCCGGAGAATCCACTGCACCCGCTGG
The DNA here is from genome assembly GCF_900604305.1 of Mycobacterium sp. P7213. Classification (NCBI taxonomy): domain Bacteria; kingdom Bacillati; phylum Actinomycetota; class Actinomycetes; order Mycobacteriales; family Mycobacteriaceae; genus Mycobacterium; species Mycobacterium sp. P7213. Next base: position 47,231 of record NZ_UWOA01000021.1, on the reverse strand, counting down.
CCCTGCCGCTGTTGCGTCCGCAGCAGGTGATCATGGCCGGCCGGCCCACCCTGCATCGTCCGGTGTCGGCCCTGCTGGCCGACCCGAGCGTGCCGGTCTATGCGCTGACCACCGGGCCACGCTGGCCGGACGTTTCGGGTAACTCGCAGGCCACCGGCACCCGAGCCGTCACCTCCGGCGAACCGGACCCGGCCTGGCTGCGCCGCTGCGCGGAGCTGAACTCCCAGGCAAACGCCGCGGTGCGCGACCAGCTGGCGGCGCATCCGCTCACCACCGGCCTGCACGTGGCCGCCGCCGTGGCCGACGCGCTGCGTCCCGGCGATCAGTTGGTGTTGGGCGCCTCGAACCCGGTACGCGACGCCGCCTTGGTTGGGCTGGGTAACGCCACGAGCGCCCGAGGCGTCACCGTGCGATCCAATCGCGGGGTCGCCGGTATCGACGGCACGGTGTCCACCGCTGTCGGTGCGGCCCTGGCGCACGAGCAGCAGAACCCCGACGGCCGCACCATCGCGCTAATCGGGGACCTGACGTTCGTCCACGACAGCTCCGGGCTGCTGATCGGGCCCACCGAGCCGCGGCCACAGGAGCTGACGATCGTGGTCTCCAACGACAACGGCGGCGGCATCTTCGAGCTGCTCGAGCAAGGAGATCCACGGTTCGCCGACGTCTCGTCGCGAATCTTCGGCACCCCGCACGACGTCGACATCGCCGCGTTGTGCCACGCCTATCACGTCGAATTTCAGCGGATCGAGGCCGATGCCCTGGCCGGCGCGCTCGCCGAGCCCGCCGGTGGGGTGCGGGTGCTCGAGGTCAAAGCCGACCGCTCATCGTTGCGGGCACTGCACGCCGCGATCAAGGCCGCATTGTGAGACTGCCCGATGGCCGGTCCGGCAGGGCCTATCAGAAGTCGAAACAGTTGCTGCGCAGGCTGTTTCGGGGTAACGGCGCGCTTCCGCGCAACACCTGGGCCGCACGTGTGCTGCGGTGGGCGCGCACCGCGGTGGTGATCCTGGTGGCGTTGGTGACATTGCAGTCGGTGCTGTTGGTGGCGGGGGCGTGGCGCAACGACATCACCATCGAACGTGACATGGGGGTGGCCGAGGCCGAGGTGCTCAACGCAGGCTTTAGGCGCTCCACCATCGAGTTCGTCACACCGGAGCGGATCACCTATCGCCCGGAGCTCGGCGTGCTCTACCCATCTGAATTGGCAACCGGGATGAGGATTTACGTCGAATACGACAAGTCCGATCCGGATCTGGTGCGGGTCCAGCACCGTACCGCGGTGCTCGCGGTCATCCCGGCCGGATCCGTGGCGGTGATCGCCTGGTTGATCGGGATAGCGGCACTGGCGGGATGCAATGTCGCCGAACGACGCTGGGCCAACCGCTAGCGCTCGTGCACCAGCCGGTCGAGCCAGCCGGCGTCGTCGGTGTCCACCACGGTCTTGGTGGTCAGGTGGTACACCGTCGGGGTGCCGGGGCTCTCCGGGTTCGCCGACAGCAGCTGCACGCGGTTGAAGGCGTTCATCGATGTGGCGTCCACCACCTGCTGCCCGGCGGCGATTCGATCCACCACGTGGCCGGGCAGGCCGCTTTCGCGAGCCGTCGTCGCGATCTCCTCCACGGTGGGCGTGCCGCCCTTGCGGTACAGGTCGGCCACGAACGTTTGGTAGGCACCGGCGGTGGTCGCCGGATCTGCCGCTGCCATCAGCGCGTTGCCGACGCGCGCGGAGGTGTCGTTCTTGCGCCGGGCATCCAGAAACGTCATCCACCGGTAGGTCACCGCGACGTCGCCGGCGACCAGGTGCCGGCCCAGGGCGTCACTGGAGGCCGCCTCGAACTTCGCGCACTCGGAGCACTGCGGGTCACAGAAGACCTCCAACTGCACCGGGGCAGAGGCCGTTCCGACCAGCACACCGAAGTGGTCTGCGCTCCACACCGTCCCGGCTTCATGCGCCGGTCCCAGCTTCGCCTCTCCTCCGTCGAGGCTCGCTGAACCGCCGGGCTCATGCGCTTCCGGGTCGGCTGCTGCCGGCCCCGCCAAGGCCCCGCCGAATACCACCAGTGTTGCAAATGTGCCCAGCCAAGACCGCATTCCAGTAACCCTATCGGAGGCGGGTACCGTCGACCGGGTGAGCCGCGCCAGCCTGGACAAAGACCCGCACGCGGTGGCGTCGATGTTCGACGGCGTCGCACGACGCTACGACCTGACCAACACGGTGCTGTCGCTGGGAAGAGACCGCTCCTGGCGTAAGGCCACCCGGAAAGCACTGGAGTTGCAGCCGGGGGAGAAGGTGCTCGACCTGGCCGCCGGTACCGCGGTGTCGACGGTGGAGTTGGCCCGCTCGGGTGCCTGGTGTGTGGCCGCGGACTTCTCGGTGGGGATGCTGGCGGCCGGTGCCGGCCGGCCGGTGCCCAAGGTCGCCGGTGACGCCACCAAGCTGCCCTTCAGTGACGAGGCGTTCGACGCCGTGACGATCAGCTTCGGGTTGCGCAATGTCGTCGACCACACGGCGGGCCTGCGGGAGATGGCCCGGGTGACGCGGCCCGGGGGCCGGCTGGTGGTGTGCGAGTTCTCCACCCCGACGGTGCCGGTGTTCGCCACCGCCTACAAGGAGTACCTGATGCGGGCGCTGCCGGCGGTGGCGCGCGCGGTGTCATCGAACCCGGAGGCCTACGTCTACCTCGCAGAGTCGATCCGCGCCTGGCCGGATCAGGCCGCGCTGGCCGAGCAGATCGGCGCGTCGGGCTGGTCGGATGTGAGCTGGCGCAACCTCACCGGGGGCATCGTCGCGCTGCACTCGGCGAAAAAACCCGGTTAGTCGCGCCCTCAAGAAGCCGGGTCGAACCGGAACACCGGGATCCGCCCGGCGAGCGCCTCGACCTCGTCGGGGGTGCCCTTGTCCACCAGGCCCGCCTGCTTGAGGAAGCGGGCGCCTACCGGCACCTGCACCGGGAATGCTCGCAGCACCGGGCGGGCCGCCTCCGCCGACAGCTCGACGATGCGGACCGGCCGTTCGCTGCGTCCGTGGCGCAGCAGGCCCGCGCCGGCTGCCCGGGCATTGAGCGCCCAATCGGCCTTGGGGAACCCCGCCACCGTGTAGAGCTGCCCGTCGACGGTGAACGGTGTCATCGGGGTGCTGCGCGGCTGACCGGACTTGCGGCCCGGCACCGTCAGCACCATCGGTGGGCCCGTCGGGATACCCAGCTTCTGCAGGCCGATCATCAATTTGTTGACCGGTTTGAGCCAGCGCGGCGGCTTCGGGTCACTCATGGCGTGGCTCCCTTTCAGCCCAGGTGCGCCGAGAGCAGCCAGCCCGCCGCCGACTTGCGGCCGCCCGGTTCGTCGCGCAGTGGAACGCCGCCGAATCCGGGGAACTCATCGGGGAACACCGCGTGCAGCCGGGCCGGCTTGATGTCGTCGATCACCCAGTACTTCGACACCACCTCACGCAGCTCGTCGGCGGTCACCGCGAACGGCGGGCCCTCGGGGATGGCGGCCTTGTCGAAGACCAGCACGAAGTACGACGCCCCGGGCGCGGCCGCACGCACGATGGAGCGTTGGTAGCCCTCGCGGGCCTCCACCGGGATCGAGTGGAACAGCGTGCTGTCGACGATGGTGCCGAAGCGGCCGTCATAGCCGGTGAAGTCGCTGATATCGGCGACTTCGAAGGAGGCGCTGGTCAAACCGCGCTTGGCCGCCTCGCGGCGGGCCAGATCGATGGCGGTGGGCGAACTGTCGAGGCCCACGGTGGTGTGACCCTGCTCGGCCAGATACAGCGAGATGGCGGCCTCGCCGCAGCCGACATCAAGGACATCGCCGTGGAACTTGCCCTGCTGGATCAGTGTGGCCAGCTCGGGCTGGGGCTCCCCGATGCTCCACGGTGGTTTGGCGCCCAAGCCCATCTGCTCGGATTCGCCCCGGTATGCGGCGTCGAACTGAAGTTCCATTGAATCGCTCATCACTCCGGTATAGCAACGCCCCTGATATATGTCAACGAAGTTGATATGTTCCGAACGGACCGACGTCAGGCGAACGGGCGGCGGCGGTCGATCAACCGGGACATCCGCCCCCCGCCACGCCAGGCCCGCGCCACCAGATCCGCGTCGTCGTCGGTGACCAGGTTGGCCATCACCCGCACCGCCACCCGCATCAACAGCGTCGAACGCATCGCCAGCGGGCCGGTGGCCGGCAGGAACCGGGGGAACGTCAGCAGCAGCGCCAGTCGCCGTGCCACCGAGAATCCGCGCGCGTACTGGGCCGCCAGCAGCTCCGGCCAGGCCTGCGTAAGGTCGGCGCCGCCCGCATTCTCCAGTAGCTCGACGGCCAGGCGCCCGGTCTCCAGGCCGTAGTCGATGCCTTCGCCGTTGAGCGGGTTGACGCAGGCCGCGGCGTCACCGATCAGCATCCAGTTGGGTCCGGCGACGCCCGAGACCGCGCCGCCCATCGGCAGCAGCGCACTGGCCGGGGCACGCACCGGGCCCTCGAAACCCCATTCCTCGCGGCGTAGGTCGGCGTAGTAGGACATCAGCGGCCGCAGCGCGACGTCGGCGGGCCGTTTGGCGGTGGCCAGCGCGCCGACGCCGATGTTCACCTCGCCGTTGCCCAGCGGGAAGATCCAGCCGTAGCCCGGCAGCACCTCCCCCTCCGGGGACCGCAGCTCCAGATGCGACGTCAGCCACGGTTCGTCGCTACGCGGCGAGGCCAGATAGCCGCGGGCGGCCACCCCGTAAACCGTCTCTTTGTGCCACTGGCGGCCCAGCTCGCGACCCAGCGTGGAGCGGGCCCCGTCGGCGACGATCAGTGTCTTACAACTGACCTCCGTGCCGTCGGCCAACACCAGTGCACGCACGCGCCCGGACGCGTCGTGTTGAACCCCGACTGCCTTGACGCCCAACAACATCCGGGCGCCGGACTCCTCGGCGACCTTGCGGATGCGTTCGTCGAGTTCGGTGCGCGGCGCCGCGCTGCCAGTCGACGGGAACGACGGGCCGGGCCAGTCCACTTCGATCTCGCCGCCGAAGCCGGCCATCCGCAGACCCCGGTGCCGGATATGGCTGTCCAGCCACTCACCGAGCCCCAGCAACTCCAGCTGTTCGACGGCTCGCGGGGTCAAGCCGTCACCGCACGGCTTGTCCCGCGGGAAGGCGGCCGAATCGACCACCAGCACGTCACGGCCCGCCCGCGCGGCCCAGGCGGCCGCCGCCGACCCCGCCGGCCCCGCACCCACCACCACCACATCAGCCTGCGAACTCACAGTGACCAGTATGTTGGAGCCGTGAGGACACCGGCGAACGTGGTGGCGGGGTTGGATTTCGGCGGGTTGGGAGACCCGGGTTTCGCGGACCGGGTTCGCGACGGGGTTTCGCGTATCGAAGAGCTGATGGACACCGAGTTGCGCGGTGGAGACGGCCTGATGACCGAGGCCGTGACGCACTTGTTCGACGCCGGCGGAAAGCGGTTCCGTCCGCTGTTCACAGTGCTGTCGGCGCAGCTGGGGCCTGAGCCGGACGCCTGGCAGGTGACGGTGGCCGGTGCGGTGATCGAGCTGGTGCACCTGGCCACGCTGTACCACGACGACGTGATGGATGAGGCGCAGATCCGCCGCGGGGCGCCCAGCGCCAACGCCCGGTGGGGCAACAACATTGCGATCCTGGCCGGTGACTACCTGTTCGCCACCGCCTCACGCCTGGTGTCGCGGCTGGGGCCGGATGCGGTGCGGATCATTGCCGAGACCTTTGCCCAGCTGGTGACCGGACAGATGCGCGAGACCCGCGGGGCGGCCGACGGTGTGGACGCGGTAGAGCACTACCTCAAGGTCGTCTATGAGAAGACGGCCTGTTTGATCTCGGCGTCGGGCCGCTTCGGTGCGACGTTCTCCGGTGCCGACGATGACCAGATCGAGCGGCTGGCCCGCCTCGGCGGGATCGTGGGCACTGCCTTCCAGATCTCCGACGACATCATCGACATCGATTCCGACCCCGACGAGTCCGGCAAGCTGCCCGGCACGGATCTGCGCGAGGGTGTGCACACGCTGCCGGTGCTCTATGCACTGCAGGAGACCGGCGCCGACGCCGAGCGGCTGCGAGTGCTGCTGGCCGGACCGGTCACCGAGGACGCGGCGGTCGAGGAGGCGCTGGGGCTGTTGCGCGCCTCGGCCGGCATGGTCAGGGCCAAGCAGACGGTGGCCGACTATGCCGCGCAGGCCCGCGCGGAGCTGGCCGCGCTGCCCGACTGTGTCGGACGGGCGGCATTGGCCAGCCTGGTCGACTACACCGTGACCCGGCACGGCTGACCACGATTGCGGAACTCGTGCGAGCTCGTCGGCGTTTAATGAGCACGATGGTCGTTCTCCAAGGAGGAAGTCGATGACCTGGCACCCGCACCACAACACGGCGAAGACGTTCTTTCTGCTGTTCCTGATGTCGGCGTTGATCGTGTTGGTGGGCCGGGCGTTTGGACCGCAGATGATGTGGGTGGCGGTGCTGTTCGCGGTGGGGATGAACGCCTACACCTACTTCAACAGCGACAAGCTGGCGCTGCGGGCGATGCGGGCCCAGCCGGTGACCGAGGTTCAGGCGCCGGAGATCTACCGGATTGTGCGCGAGCTGGCCACCACCGCCCATCAGCCGATGCCCCGGTTGTACGTCAGCGACACCAACGCGCCCAACGCGTTCGCCACCGGCCGCGACCCGCGGCACGCCGCGGTGTGCTGCACCAGTGGAATCCTGCGGCTGCTCAACGAGCGTGAGTTGCGCGCGGTGCTGGCCCACGAGCTGTCGCACGTCTACAACCGCGACATTCTGATCTCGTGTGTGGCCGGCGCGCTGGCCTCAGTGATCACCGGTCTGGCCAATATGGCGATGTTCATGGGCAACCGCCGCGACGGCAACCCGCTGGCGATGCTGCTGGTCGCCTTGGTCGGGCCGCTGGCGGCCTCGGTGGTCCGGATGGCCGTGTCGCGGTCGCGCGAGTACCAGGCCGACGAATCCGGCGCGGTGCTCTCGGGGGACCCGTTGGCGCTGGCGTCGGCGCTGCGCAAGATCTCCGACGGTGTCCAGGCCGCCCCGCTGCCGCCCGAGCCGGAACTGGCCAGCCAGTCGCACCTGATGATCGCCAACCCGTTCCGCGCGGGGGAGAAGGTGGGTCAACTGTTCGCCACCCACCCCCCGATGGCCGACCGGATTCGGCGCCTGGAGGACATGGCCCGCGGCCGGTGATACCCGAAGCGCTGTCCGATTCAGCCGCGTCTCACCCCCGCCTCGATGGTGCGCACGTGACGCATGCGTCGGCTGCGCGCGCTGTGGAGCCGGATTCACTGGGCACCAGCACCGTGCCGCCGGTAGCGCAATGCTGCCGCAGCCAATCTTCAATGGCCTGCTCGGCGGCGTGATCGAGATAGGTGGTGTTGATGGCGAGCGTGACGTGCGTGCCGGCGGGAATCTGTGCCAGCACGTTGGTCAGCCGGGGCAGTGCCAGGAAGGTGCACGTGCCCGACACGGTCACCAGCCACTCGTCGTCGCTCTGTGTGGCGGTGACCTTCACCCGGATCACCCGCCACCCGGTCAACACCATCGCCAGCGCCAGCCCGATCAGCACCCCGTGCAGCAGGTTGAGGAACACCACGCCGGCCGCCGTCACCACGTAGACGATGAGATCGCCGCTGCGCCAAGCCGTCTCGATGTGAATCATCTTGATCAGTTGGACTCCGATGGTGATGAGCAGACCCGCCAGCGCGGCAGTCGGAATCTGCTGCACCAAGCCGGCGAACGGCAGGGCGAACAGCAGGATCCACACGCCGTGCAGGAACGCCGACGCCCGCGACTTCGCGCCGGCGTTGACGTTGGTGGCGCTGCGGACGATCACCCCGGTGATCGGCAGTCCACCGAGCAAGCCCGAGGCGACGTTGGCGGTGCCTTGCCCGATCAGTTCGCGGTTGAAATCGGTACGCCGCCCGGTGTGCATCCGGTCCACCGACACCGCCGAGAGCAGGCTTTCCACGCTGGCGATCAACGCCACGGTGAGCACCCCGATGAAGGCGGCGGCCCAGTTGCCCTCCGGCAGCGCCGGCAGTTGCACGGCATCCAGCAGTGATCCGTCCAGGGTGATGCGATGCACGTCCAGCGAGAAGACCAAGGACAGCACCGTTGCTCCGGCAATGGCGACCAGCGGCCCGGGAATCCGGCCCAGCGGTCCCGTCACCGATCGCCAGGCGAGCATGATGATGATCACCAGGATGCCCAGGACCGGCTCGGCTCCATGGGACTCGATCAGCCCTTCGGGCAGGCTGGCGAGGTTTTCCCAGGCCGAACTCGCCGACCGGCCGCCGAGGAGGACGAGCAGCTGCTGCAGCGTGATCGTGATGCCGATTCCGGCCAGCATCGCGTGCACCACGACCGGCGAGATCGCCAGCGCGGCCCGCGCCACCCGGCTCAACCCGAATAGGACCTGCAGCACCCCGGCGCCGACGGTGATAGCGCACGTCACCTTCCAGCCGAAGCGCCCGACCAGATCCGCGACGACGACCGTCAGCCCGGCCGCCGGCCCGCTGACCTGCAGCGGAGACCCGCCCATGGCGCCGACGACGAGACCGCCGACGATTGCGGCGATCAGACCGGCCAGCACCGGTGCGCCGGAGGCCACGGCGATACCCAATGACAGCGGCAGAGCGACCAGGAACACCACCAGGGAGGCGGGCAGGTCATACCGCAGTACCGAACGGGACCAGCCCATTCGTGGTTTGACGCGTGATTTGCCGTCGGCTTGCGCGGTCAGCATCCGGTAGTTCCCCTGCCCTCATAAGATATTGCTGAGATACAGGGAAGTTATTCGTGTCTTATTGCCAAATGCAGAATGCGACATGTCCGGGAAGTAAACACAAGTTACACATTCGGAGTGAATACACAGGAACTAGGCAGTTAAAAGCCAGAGCCGGTCACCTCATGTCCGGGCGTCTCGGCGATCAGGCCACGGTAGGCCTGCTCCACCGTCGAACCGTGGTTGATCACGCCGTCGACCTCGCGCGCGATCGGCATACTCAGCCCGTACTGCGCGGCGAACTTCATGATCACGCTCGCGGCCCGCACACCCTCGGCCACCTGATTCATCGACGCGATGATCTCGTCGATGGGCTTGCCGGAGCCCAGCTGCTCGCCGACATAGCGGTTGCGGCTGCGCTGGCTGGTGCAGGTGACGATCAGGTCGCCCATCCCCGCCAGGCCCGCGAAGGTGTCGCGGGCTCCGCCCATCGCCTCGCCGAGCTTGGACATCTCGCGCACCGAACGTGACATCACCATAGCCCGGGTGTTCTCCCCGATGCCCAGCGAGTAGCCCATGCCGACCGCGATCGCATACACGTTCTTCAGCGCGCCGGCCATCTCGACCCCGACCACGTCGTCGGTGGTGTACACCCGGAATCGCTTGGTGCGGAACAGCGACGCCAGCTCACACGCCAGGCCCGGGTCGGGCATGGCCAGCACCGCCGCCGCGGCATAACCTTCGGCGACCTCGCGGGCGATGTTCGGCCCGGCCAGGATGCCGGCCGGATGCCCGGGCAACACCTCGTCGACGATCTGCGACATCCGCATGTTGGTGCCCTGCTCCAGGCCCTTGACCAGCGACACCACCGGCACCCAGGGGCGCAGCTCGGTGGCCAACTCCTCGAGCACTCCCCGGAAGCCGTGTGACGGTACGGCCATCACGACGACGTCGGCGCAGTGCGCGGCTTCGGCGAAATCGGTGGTGGCACGCAGCGTGCTGCTGAGTTCGACATCGTTGCCCAGGTAGCGACTGTTGCGGTGGTTGTCGTTGATGTCGGCGGCGGTCGCCTCCGACCGCACCCACTGCAGCGTCGGCGCGCGGCGCGAGCAGATGGACGCCACCGTGGTACCGAACGATCCGCCTCCGAGCACGACAACATTGGGTGTACGAGTAGCAGCTGGCATGTGCGACAGCGTATTGCCGTCGCCGCCGCCGCACCGGCAGTTGGCGAACTCGGTGCTATCCAGCCAGCGGTACGGGCTCCCCGGCCCGTCCGAACACCATCGATTCGGTGATCTGGTCGAACCGGAAGTCCAAGGCGTCGGCGAAGTAGTTCTGGCGCACATTCCACGGTCGTTTGGTGCCCGACCGCGGGAGCGCATGCGGCGCGCGGAGCACATAACCGGCCTGGATGTCCCAGGCCGACTTCTCGGCCATCGGCTCGTCGCCGAGGTGCGGATAGGCGTGGGTGTAACCGCGAGAAGCCATGTATGCCAGTAGTTTGGCGGTGGCCCGGGCGGTGATGTCGGCGCGCAGCGTCCAAGACGCATTGGTGTAGCCGACGCACCAGAACAGGTTCGGCACGTCTTCGAGCATGTGCGCCTTGTAGACGAATCGATCGGTGGACTTGATCTCGGTGCCATCCAAGCTAATCCGCACCCCGCCGAGCGCCTGCAGTTGCAAGCCGGTGGCGGTGACGATGATGTCGGCCTCCAGATGCGCCTCGGACCGCAACACGATCCCGGTGGCGTCGAAGCGATCGATCCGGTCGGTGACCATCTCGACCCGGCCGGCGCTGATCTCGGCGTAGAGGTCGGCGTCGGGAATCAGGCACAGGCGCTGATCCCACGGTTCATACGGCGGCTTGAAGTGGGTGTCCACGGGGTAACCCGGCGGCAGATTCTGTACGGCCGTGCGACGCAGGATCCGCTTGAACAGCGGGGGAGTCTTGCGGGCCAGGAACCAGACGTAGCCCTCGAACAGGGCCATCACAAACCGGATGATCGGGTGAGCCCACTTGCGGGGCAACAGGCTGGTCACCACATTGACGAAACGGCTGTACATGGTCGCCGAGATCAGATAGGTGGGGGTGCGCTGCAGCAGGGTCACGTGGGCGGAGCGCTGCGCCAATGCCGGGACCAGTGACATCGCGGTGGCGCCGCTGCCGATCACCACGACCTTCTTGTCGGTGTAGTCCAGATCTTCGGGCCAGTGCTGGGGGTGCACCAGCGTTCCCGCGAACGTCTCGGATCCCGGGAAGTCCGGGGTGTAGCCCTCGTCGTAGTTGTAGTAGCCGGAGCCGAAGAACACGAACCGGCCCCGGTAGGTCCGCTGGCTGCCGTTCTCGTCCGCCGTCACGGTCCAGGTGTCGGTAGACGAATCCCAGTCGGCGGCGGTGACGTGGTGGTTGAACCGGATGTGTTCGTCGATGCCGTACTTGCGCGCGGTGTCGGTCAGGTAGTCGCGGATCTCGTCGCCGTTGGCGACCCGTTCGCGCCGGGTCCAGGGTTCATACGGCAGGCACAGCGTGAAGATGCTGCTGTCCGAGCGCACGCCGGGATAGCGGAACAGGTCCCAGGTCCCGCCGATGCGCTCACGCCGTTCCAGGATGACGTAGTTGGTGCCGGGGTTGCGTTCGGCGATGCGGTAAGCCGCGCCGATACCGGAGATGCCGGCTCCGATGATGACGACGTCCACGACCTCTTCGGTAGTCACAAGGCCCAGCCTAGGCAGGCAAGGCGGTCGGAGCAGCGGTATCGGTTACCGGTAATTCACGAATTGCAGGGCCACGTCCAGGTCGGCGCCCTTGAGCAGTGCGATCACGGCCTGCAGGTCGTCGCGCTTCTTCGATGACACCCGGATCTCGTCGCCCTGGACCTGGGACTTGACGCCTTTGGGGCCCTCGTCGCGGATCAGCTTGTTGATCTTCTTGGCGTGCTCTGCGTCGATGCCCTGCTTGAGGCTGCCGCTGACCTTGTAGGTCTTGCCCGACGGTTGCGGGTCCCCGGCGTCGAACGCCTTCATGGAGATGTCGCGGCGGATCAGTTTCTCCTTGAACACGTCGACGGCGGCCTTGACCCGCTCCTCGGTGGAGCTGACCAGCTCGATATTTTCCTCGCCCTTCCAGGCGATGGTGGTGTCGGTGCCGCGGAAGTCGAACCGGGTGGCCAGTTCCTTGGCGGCCTGGTTGAGCGCGTTGTCGACCTCTTGCCGGTCGACCTTGCTGACGATGTCGAATGATGAGTCCGCCACGAGACCCGTCCTCTCTTCGAGTTGTGCTGGCCGTTTGTGTCTGAGGTACATCCTCGTTGTAGTCTGCTAGGCGCACTACGGCAGGTTGCCCGAGCGGCCAATGGGAGCGGACTGTAAATCCGTCGGCGGAAGCCTACACAGGTTCGAATCCTGTACCTGCCACACCTGATCAGGCCTCCTTTCGAGGGGGCCTGATTACTTTTTCGACGTCCGTAGCCCGCCATGAGTCCGCAGCAGAAAGCAGTCGCGACGCAGCTGGATCTGGCCGGGGACAGTGATCGAGATCCCGGGCCGGGGAAGTTGGTGCTACCAGCTTCCTGGCGTTCCGGGCGCAACCGCTACGCCCCGCCAGTTGCACGGCTGAAAGGTCTGCCACGCCACGAGAGCACATTGGGCTTCGGCAGGGATGCCGGGCAAGCAGCCAGGCTGACCCGGGCCGCCGCAATTCGTCGGTCCCGGAACGAATGGATCGGCACCTGAAACACCGGCACCCGCCGCGACAGCAATGACCGACCACATCGCTGTGACCGCAGACAACAGCAGCAGCTTCATCACACCACCTCCGACTCCAAAGATCGGGGCAAGAATATGGTGCGATGTGAAAATTTGTTGGGAATTGTGGAAATCGGTCCGTTATCTTTCGCGCCGTGGCGTCGGCGTGATCCCGTGGTGCAGTTCCGCCACATCGGGATGCGCCCGGGTGCGGGACTTCCACGCGTTGCAGCCGTAGGTGTCGAAGATGGGATTGTCCGGATCGGTCTCGACACCGCGGGCCAGGGCGGCCAGCTCAGCCGGCAGGGTGATGCGCGGGACGGTGGCATCCAGGGCCGGGTTGAGGAAGTACGGGACGGATATCCGGTCGGTGCCGACTCGAGGTGAGCGCACCCGGTGACGGGTGGCTCGCAGGTAGCCGCCGGTCGCGACTTCGAGCAGTTCGCCGATGTTGACGATGAACGCACCGGCCATGGGCGGAACGTCGACCCACTCACCGGGTGAGATCTCCACTTGAAGCCCTTCGGAATCCGGCGCGACGAGCAGAAGAGTCAAGACACCCGAATCCTTGTGGGCGCCGACACCCTGGCCGTCGGCAGTGTTTGCCGGATAGCGGACGACCTTGATCAGCGTCGCCGGTGACGTGGCGAACGCGTCGTCGAACAGGTCTTCGGCGGCGCCCAGGGACGCCGCCCAGTGCCGGAGCAGTTGCAGGCCCACCGAAGACAGCGACCGGTCCCACGCTTCGAACGCTGCCCGGAAGGATGCGGGACGTGCCGGCCACAGGTTGGGGCCCTGCAGGTGCCAGTAACCCTGCGCGTCGGGTAGCGCAGGGCGTTGCGGCCCGATGTCGATCTGCTCTCGCCAGTCGACGCGCCCGTTCGTCAGCTCGCCGCCCAGACGTGAATAGCCCCGGAAATGCGGGCTTTTCAACTGGCTGATCTGGTTCTTCTCCGCCTCGGGTAGCGCGAAGAACTGCCGGGCCAGCTCGAGGATCTCGGTGATCTGCGCATCGGGTATGCGGTGGCCGGTGAGGTAGAAGAAGCCGTGGGTGTGCGTGGCCTCCCGCAAGGCCAGGCGAAACGCCGCTGTGTCGGTATCGGCGGCAGACAGGTCAAGTACCGGCAGCATCACAGCGAGCCTTCGGTTCAGGCGCCCAAAGCCAAGCGCTACAGGTCGCCGGAGTAATCGGCGGTCAGCCAGCGGTCGGGCCGGATGGTGAACAGCACGCTAGATGCGCCGTCCATGTTGGCGGCGAATGCCCGCCCGCCTTCTTGGCCCAGGTAGCGGATCGCAATGGCCTCGCGCTGCGGCAGCGGGGCCGGCGTGACCGCATTGACCACGGTGCCTTCGACGATCACATATTGGTAGGGCAGTTCTTCGCGCTGCACCACCAGCGTCACGGCACCGGCCTGTTCGATGAGCCTGGCCTTCCGCCGGCCCGCACCGGTGTTGACCAGAATGTCGCCGCCGGGGGTGTAGTCATACCAAATCGGGACGCTGGCCGGGGGACGGCCATCGGTGGCGGCGACGGACAACACCGCGATGTGCTTGTCGGCGAGAAACTGTTGACGCTCGGTCTCGGTAAAGGGTTTGGGCATATCGGCTCGAACAGCGGTCGTCCCCGGGCTATTCCACCGGGTCGCGGAGCGGCTCTCCGGCAGGGGCGCCTCCCTCGGCTTACACTCCGGCGATGCGTGCCCAAGAGGAGCCCGGAATGCCTGTAGCGGATCTCGTTGTCATCGGCACGGTGCTCACGGTCAACGACGCGCAACCGACTGCCCAGGCGCTGGCGGTCACCGACGGGCGCATCGTGGCGGTCGGCGACCGCACGGACGTGGACGCGTTCATCGGCCCGGACACCCGGGTGCTCGACATCGGCGACGGCTGCGTATTACCCGGCTTCGTCGAGGCGCACGGGCATCCGCTGATGGAGTCGGTTGTGCTGTCCGGCCGGATGGTCGATATTCGGCCGGTCACCCTGGCCGACGCCGACACCGTCGTGGACCTGATCCGCCAAGAGGTGGCCGCGCGCGGCGTCGACGGGGCGTACGCGATCGGCTGGGACCAGCTGCTGCAGCCGGGTCTGCCCGAACCGACGTTGGCCTGGCTGGACAGCGTCTCTCCGGAGCACCCGCTGGTGATCGTGCACAACTCCGGGCACAAGGCCTACTTCAACACTGCGGCCGGCCGGCAGGCCGGGTTGAGCCGTGACACCCCCGACCCCATCGGTGCGAAATACGGCCGCGACGCCGCCGGCGAACTGGTTGGGACCGCGGAGGAGACCGCCGCGCTGATTCCATTGCTGGGCAAGGCGATGATGCCCGGCGACGCCCCGGCGATGCTGCGCGCCGAATGCGCACGGCTCAACCGGGCCGGGCTGACAACGATTTCGGAGATGGCGTTCTCACCGCAGTTCCGGCCGCTGGTTGACCACCTGCGCAATGAGCTGACCGTGAGACTGCGCACTTACGAGATCTCCAACGAGGCGTTGCACACCGACGCGTCGCCGGGGGACGGCGACGACATGGCGCGCCAGATCGGTATCAAAATCTGGGTGGACGGCTCACCGTGGATCGGCAACATCGACCTGTCGTTTCCGTATCTGGACACCGACGCCACCCGCATCATCGGCGTCGAACCCGGTTCGTGCGGGCACGCCAACTACACCGGCGAACAACTGACCCGCATCGTCGAGGCGTACTTCCCGCACGGCTGGCAGATGGCCTGCCATGTGCACGGCGACAACGGGGTCGACACCATCCTCGACGTCTACGAGGACGTGCTGCGGCGGTACCCGCGCGAAGACCACCGGTTGCGCCTCGAACACGTCGGCGCCATCCGCCCCGAGCAGTTGCGCCGCGCCGCCGCGCTGGGCGTGACCTGCAGCCTGTTCGTCGACCACCTGCACTACTGGGGTGATGTTCTGGTCGACGGACTGTTCGGGGAGGAACACGGCTCGCGGTGGATGCCGGCGGCGTCCGCCGTCGCGACGGGCATGCGCATCTCGCTGCATAATGACGCGCCGGTCACCCCCGAAGAGCCGTTGCGCAACATCAGCGTCGCCGCCACCCGGGTTGCACCCAGCGGGCGGGTTCTGGCGCCCGACGAGCGGCTCACCGTCGAGCAGGCGATCCGGGCGCAAACCCTCGACGCGGCCTGGCAACTGTTCGCCGACGATGTGACCGGCTCCCTCGAGGTGGGAAAGTATGCCGATCTGGTGGTGCTCTCCGCGGATCCACGGGCCGTCGCCCCGGAGGCGGTCGCCGATCTGGAGGTACGCGCTACCTTCCTGGCCGGTCGCCAGGTGTTCTGACACGCGCGACCATCCGGCTATTTAAAGGAGATATAAGGGTCTAAAGTCCTCTGGCGGGCTAAGCCTGGTAAGGCTAACCTTCGTTCATGACACTTCCGATGCCCGACCGCAAGACCGCTGACCTCCCCGGACACTGGCTCTTCGCGCGCCTCGGCAAACGTGTCCTTCGGCCGGGCGGGCTGGAGCTGACCCACCGGATGCTCGCCGACGCGAACCTCGCCGGTGCCGACGTCGTGGAACTCGCGCCCGGCATGGGGCGCACCGCGAAAGACATCCTGCAGCACAGTCCGCGCAGCTACACCGGCGTCGAGGCCGACGACCATGCCGCCGGTGTCGTCCGCTCGGTGGTGGGCGACAAGGGACGAGTGGTCACCGGCGAGGCGTCGGAGACCGGGCTGACCGCCGGCAGCGCCGATGTCGTCATCGGCGAGGCGATGCTGACCATGCAGACCAACACCCACAAGTCCGAGATCATGCGGGAAGCCTTCCGGGTGCTGCGGCCGGGCGGCCGTTATGCCATCCACGAAATGATGTTGCAGCCCGCCGAGGTGCCCGAGGCCGTCAAGGAGGAGGTCCGCACCGCCTTGGCCCGCTCCATCAAGGTCAATGCCCGGCCGCTGACCGCCCCGGAGTGGACCGAGCTGCTCACTGAGGCCGGCTTCACCGTGGAGAAGATCTCCTACGCGCCGATGGCACTGCTGGAGCCGCACCGGTTGATCGCCGACGAGGGCCTGGTCGGGGCGCTGCGCTTCGTGTTCAACGTGCTGCGCGATTCCGACGCGCGGTCCCGGGTGCTCAACATGCGCGCCACGTTCCGCCGCCATCGCAACAACATGGCCGCGATCGAGGTGATTGCTGCCAAGCCCGCCTGACCGGCTTGCCATGATGGTCAGGTGACAACCCGCGACCGCGACGACTCGGGCCGTCCCCGAAACGCCCGCCCGCGTGATCGGCTGGGCCGCCCGCTGCCCCGCGGCAGCCAGGGCGGGGTCGAAGGTGTTCCCGACGACCTCGACCTGCCGCCGTCCCAGATGCTGGCCTATGCGCAGCTGTTGCTGGACGACGGGCTGGCGTTCAACGCCCACGAGGTGCTGGAAGCCGCCTGGAAACATCGGCCCGCCGCCGAGCGTGAACTGTGGCAGGGCTTGGCGCAGTTGGCCGTCGGCGTCACCCACGTCCAGCGGGGCAACGTCGCCGGAGCGATCAGCCTGTTGCGCCGCGGCGCCGAACATCTGGCGACGGTGCGGCTCCCGGCCCCGTTCGGGATCGACCTCACCGGATTGCTGGGCTTCGCCGCGCAGTTGGCCGACGACCTGGCGGCCGGCGTCGAGATCGCCCCGCAGCGGTTGCACCCGCGGCTGGTCGCGTGAGCGCCCCGATCCGCTGGACGCTTGCCGACGGCCGCGACCTGCTGTTCTTCGCCCTGCCCGGCCGTGCCCCGGTGCCGGTGCCCGATCGGCGGTCGCTGCCTCCCCGTGACCCCGAGCCGTCGCAATTGCGGTTCGACCGCACCACCGGCCAGTGGGTGATCATCGCCGCGCAGCGCCAGGACCGCACCTATAAGCCCCCCGCCGAGGCGTGCCCGCTGTGCCCGGGACCGAGCGGTGAGACCAGCGAGGTGCCGGCGGCCGACTACGACGTCGTGGTCTTCGAGAATCGGTTCCCCAGTCTGGCCGGCGCCGGTGCCGTGGTCTCCCCGCCGCCGGACGGTGCCGAGTTCGTTTCCGAACCGGGCAGCGGCCGTTGCGAGGTGATCTGCTTCTCCGCCGATCACACCGGCTCATTCGCCGACCTGTCGGCAGCACATGCCCGGCTGGTAGTGCAGGCGTGGCGGCACCGCACCGCTGATCTGCTGGCCCGCCCCGGCGTCGAGCAGGTGTTCTGCTTCGAAAACCGGGGCGAGGAGATCGGGGTGACGCTGGCTCACCCGCACGGCCAGATCTACGGCTACCCCTACCTGACCCCGCGCACCGCCGCGATGCTGGCGCAAGCGCGTGATCATCGAGTGACGCACGGCGGGAATCTGTTCGCCGACCTACTGGCGGCCGAGCGTGCCGAGGGTGCACGGATCGTGGCGCGGACCGACCACTTCACCGCGTTCGTGCCGTTCGCCGCACGCTGGCCCGTCGAGGTGCACCTGTATCCGAACCGGTGGGTGCACAACCTGACCGACCTGACCGATCCCGAACTCGACGACTTCGCAACCGTCTACCGGAATCTGTTGGGCCGCTTCGACTGCCTCTACGACGCCCCGCTGCCTTATATGGCCGCACTGCACCAGTACCGCAACGACGGCGCCCAGGCCGACGGCTATTTCCACGTCGAGCTGATGTCGATCAGGCGCAGCGCCACCAAACTGAAATATCTGGCGGCCTCGGAGTCGGCGATGGACGCGTTCATCGCCGACGTCACCCCGGAGTCCGTGGCGGCTAGGCTGCGTGAGCTGTGATCACCTACTCCGCGCCGGGACGAGTCAACCTGATCGGCGAACACACCGACTACAACGCCGGTTTCGCGCTGCCCATCGCGTTGCCGCAACGCACCAGCGTCACCTTCACCCCCGGCGAGGTCGACACGCTCACCGTGCTCAGCGACCGGGCCGATGCGCCGGTGATCATTCCGCTGCACACCACGCCCGGGCAGACGACCGGATGGGGGGCCTATGTCGCCGGGGTGATCTGGGCGCTGCGCGACAGCGGTTTCGCGGTGCCCGGCGGCACCATGGACATTCGCAGCGACGTACCGATCGGCTCGGGCCTGTCGTCGTCGGCGGCCCTGGAATGCGCGGTGCTCGGCGCCTTGGCCTCGGCGGCCGGTCTGCATATCGACCGCATCGAGCAGGCCCGGATCGGCCAGCGCGCCGAAAACGACTATGTCGGAGCCCCAACCGGATTGCTGGATCAACTGTCTTCCCTTTTCGGAGAGGTGTCCAGCGCGCTGCTGATCGACTTCCGTGATGTCGCCGTGCACCCGGTGCCGTTCGACCCGGACGCGTCCGGGGTGAGTCTGCTGCTGCTCGACTCCGGCCAACGGCACGGCCACGTCGACGGCGAGTACGCCGCCCGGCGCGCATCGTGTGAGCGCGCCGCCGCCGCATTGGGGGTGGGATCGCTGCGCGACGTCCAGCACCGGGGTGTTCAGGCGCTGGATGCGGTCACCGACCCGGTCGATGCCCGGCGAGCTCGGCACGTGCTGACCGAGAACGAGCGCGTGCTGGATTTCGTTGCGACTTGCGCCGAAAGGGATTTCGCCACTGCCGGAGCTTTGTTCACCGCATCGCACGCCTCGATGCGCGACGACTTCGAGATCACCACTGAGCACATCGACCTGATTGCCGACAGTGCGGTGGCCGCCGGCGCGCTCGGCGCCCGGATGACCGGCGGCGGGTTCGGCGGCTGCGTGATCGCGCTGGTGCCGGCCACGCTCACGTTGAAGGTGGGCGACGCGGTGCGAGCCGCGGTCACCGAGGCCGGCTACCCCGAGCCGGAGGTGAGCCGGGTGTACGCGGCAGCCGGAGCGGGATAGTCTCAGATTCCGTAGTCGGGCAGGTCGAAATCGTCGCGCACGGTACCGGCGAAGAGGTTTGTCAGTATCCGCAGGTTCATCGCCCGCAGCGCGAGGTTGCGAAACCACAGGCCGAAACGTGTTCGGGTGGCGAAGAAGCCGAGCAGTTGCTGCGCGTTGGACTGTTTGGCCTCGATCAACGGGCGCAGTCGTGACTCGTAGGCCTCGAACGCGCGTAGGTGGTCACCGCCGGCGCGGTGCAGCTCGCCGGCCAGCGCATAGGCCTCGGTGATCGCCAGGCCGGTGCCCTCGCCGCCGAGCAACGAGATGCACCCGGCGGCGTCGCCGATCAACAGCACTCGGCCGCGCGACCAATGGTTCATCCGAACCTGACTGACCACGTCGAAGTACAGGTCTCCCGGGTCGCCGGCATCGAGGGCGGCCAACAGTTGCGGGCACTCCCAACCGGCATCGGCGAACCGGTTGTGCACCTGGACCTTCGGATCGGAAACGTCAGGTGAGGCGTCGCGGAACACGAACAAGGCCAGGGTGCGGTCGTCGCGCAGCGCCACACGGGACACCTGCCGGTCGGGGACTGCGTATGTCAGGTAGGTCAGTTCGTCCCGGGGCCGGTAGCCCTCGACGACGGCCGCGGCCACCTTGCAGCCGAGGTAGTGCTCGAATTCCGCGTCCGGGCCGAACACCAACCGGCGCACGTTGGAGTGCAGCCCGTCGGCGCCGATCACCAGGTCGAACTCACGCGGCCCGGCATGGCCGAAGCTCAGGCGGACGCCGTCGTCGTCCTGGTCGATGGCGGTGATGCTGTCGCCGTAGATCATCTCGACGTGCTCGGCAATGGTGGCGTGAATGGTGTCGGCCAGGTCGCCGCGCGGCAGGCTGGTGAAGTCGTCGCCGAGCAGATCCCGAAAGACGTTGGCGTCCAACGTGGCGAGGGTGTGGCCGTCGGCGCCGACCGTTCGGACGGAGTCGATCTGGTAGCCCTTGTCCAGGATCTGGACCTCCAGGCCCATGCGCTGGGCGACGGTGTAACCGACGCCCCAGAAGTCGATCATGTAGCCGCCGGAGCGGAAGGCCGGCGCGCGCTCGATCACGGTCGGAGTATGGCCGGTGCGGTGCAGCCAATACGCGAGCGCCGTCCCGGCTACTCCCGCACCGCTGATCGCAATCCGCATCGGCTCAGATCATTTCGTTCTCTGTCAGCCATCGCATCACCGGCCAGCCGACGAACACCGGCAGCCAACAGGTCAGCACCCGGTAGAGCAGCACCGACGGGACCGCCAGAGCGGCGGGCACACCGAACGCGGCCAGCCCACCGATCAGGGCGGCCTCCACGGCTCCCACCCCGCCGGGCGTCGGCGCCGCGGAGGCCAGCGTGCCGCCCACCATCGTCACGACCGTGACGGTGACGAAGGAGGTGTTGCCGCCGAAGGCCTCCACGCTGGCCCACAGTGCCAGCGCCGCGCCCAACGTGGTGCCTGCCGCGCCCAGCACGATCAACGCCAGCCGCTTGGGTTCGCGGGCCAGCTCCACCAGGTCGCCGGTGACTTCCTTGAGGCGTGGCCGCAGCGCTGTGGTCAACCATCGGCGCAGGTTCGGCACCAGCAGCACAATGCCGGCCAAGCCGAGCGCCACACCGGCGATCAGGTACAGCATGGTGGCACCGGGTACGAAGTGGGACAGGTCCGTCGAGGCGCCCGCAGCGGTGGTGAAGACAACCAGCAGAATCACGTGCACGATCACCTGCACCGACTGCTGGAGTGCGACGGCGGCGGTCGCGCGCAGGGTGCTCAGGCCGCCCTTTTGCAGGAACCGGGTGCTCAGCGCCAGCCCGCCGACCCCGGCCGGGGTGGTGGTGGCCGCAAAGGTGTTGGCCACCTGCATGATCGCCAGATTGCGAAAGCTGACCAGGCCGTTGGCGCAGGCCCACAGTGCGCCCGCGGCGCCGACATAGGTCAGCGACGAGACGATCAGCCCGACCAGCGCCCACCACCAGTTCGCTTGGCGCAGTTGGGAGAAGAAGGTGGGCACCTGGCTGATGAAGGGATAGGCCACGTAGACCAGGGCGCCAAGCAGGATCAACTGAATCAGCTGGCTGCGGGTGAACCGGGTGATGGTCTTGGTCTGGATCTGATCGGTACCGGTCTGACGTTTGACCTCCTCGCGGGCGGCGGCGATCACCGTGCCGACGTCGGGGACGGCATTGCGAAGGCGTGCGGGCACCGCGGATTTGGTGAGGCGTCGTGACGCGGCCAACACTGCGGTCCGGCCGAAGTACTCGATGGCCGCCTCCACCGCCGCGGCCGCGTCGTACAACGATGACGTCGTCACCAGCAACTGGGCGATATCGGATTGCAGCTGGGTGTCGGTGGCGCCGTACTCGGCATTGCCGAAGCCGCCGAACAGAACCTGGCCGCCGTCGACGGTCATCTCCTTGGCGCGCAGGTCGCCGTGCGAGATCTGCTGATCGTGCAGGTGCCGCAAGGACTCCCAGGGCTTGGCCACCGGCGTGCTGGCGGTGCAGTCAGCGATCGGGGTGCCCCTGGTGGGGGTGTGGGCGTATAGCGTCCAGCCCCGGTCGAGGGAGGCGACCGCGACGGTGTTGGTGTTGGCGAGCCCGGCATCGGCGATGGAGATCGCCATCAGTGCGCGATGCTCCACGGCGCGGTGTAGCGAGGCATGCAGCGGCGCGGTCTCGGTGGTGCGTAACCGGAATTTGCGCCAGAGCTGTCGCAGCGCGCCGCCGCTGCGCTGGTTGGGGCCGTACAACTCGATGATCACCGGGTGGTCGCCGACGGTCGACAGCACCAGCGGGCCGGGGCCGGCCGGCCGGATGACGGCGAGTTCGGAGACGGTGTGCCGGCGGCGGGCCAGGGTGCGGACGGTGCCCTCCAGCGGCACCTCCAGCGCGGGTGTGCCGACGATCAGGATCACCAGGGCCCCGACGAACCAGCCGACGGCCAGCCCGAGCAGCGAGCGCGCCGGGACGATCGCGCTGACCACCAGGTGGATCGGTACGAACGCCAGCAGCAGTGCCCACCACCAGCGTCGCCAGCGGGCGGGCAGCCAGGGCCCGGAGACGGTGAGCATGGCGGCGAGCATGGCGATCCACCGCGGGTCGTCGAGGAACTGCGCCAGCGTGGTGGCCAGCCGATCGGACAGGTCGAAATGCCAGTTCGGCGCGGCCATGCCGGTACTGCGGATCGACAGTGACACCACTGCGAGCAGTCCGGCCACGGCATAGGCTCCGAGCAGCTTCCATTGCTTGGAGACCACCAGTCCGATCAGGATCGCGAACGGCAACGCCAGGATCGCGATGCCATAGGCGAGGTAGACCAGGTTGGCGTGGACGGGGGAGAGCACCCCGACGATCTGGGACACCGACCGCTCGAGTGCCACCCATTCGTAGCGGGTGACCAGCGAGCTGGTGATGACGGTCGCGAGGAAGAGTGCGGCCAGCACCAGACGCAGAATGTCATTGGTGCGTCGGGTCAGCGGCTGCAGCAGGTTGCCGGTGACGGCGACGTCGCGCCCCTCAACTCGCATGATCTCTTTCGGTCCGTCTCATGCCGCATCGCGTGGCGGCTCGCCACAACTTAACCGGTGAGCTGCGGTATCACGCTGGATTGTCGGCGACATGGCGCCGCGTCGGCCCGCGTGAGTCTCATGTGCCACACCCGTCACCATCGAGGATCGGCACCAGGTGTGCCCGGCTTGCAGCGACTAGAGCGGGTAGCTGACCCCGGTCATCTTCTCCGACTCCTCCCACAGCCGGCGCCACAGTCGCTGATCCTGGGACAGCTTGTTCGACGGGCACGGCCCCATCGGGCCGCGGGACTGGTTCAGCTTGGTGGGACCCCAGTAGATGTCCGGGTCGGCGTCGGGAACGGTCGCGGCGAACAGGGTCGACTCGGCGCCCCGCTCCGGCGGCTGGCCGACCAGCGGCAGGCCGTACTTGGCGATCAACCCGACGATGGTCTTGTCGTTGTCGAACAGGTCGGTGGTCGACACCCCGGGGTGCACGCCGTAGGAGCGCACCGGCGAGCCGGCCGCAACCAGGCGCCGCTGCAGCTCGCGGGCGAACATCAGGTTGGCCAGCTTGGACTGGGCGTAGGCGAGGTTGCGCTGGTAGGGGCGGTGCTCATAGTTGAGGTCGTCGACCCAGAACTTGGGGGTCTGCTTGTGCGCGATGCTCGACACCGTCACCACCCGGTCACTGATCCGGTCCAACAGCAGGCCGGTCAGCGCGAAGTGTCCCAGATGGTTGACGCCGAACTGCGTTTCGAAGCCGTCCACGGTGCGCCGCATCGGGATGTTCATGATTCCGGCGTTGTTGACCAGCACGTCGAAGCCGCCCTGCTGCGCGGCGAAGTCGCGCACCGAGGCCAGGCTGCCCAGGTCCAGCGCCGCCACCGTGACGTCACCGTCGATGCCGTCGGCGATCTCCTGGGCTTTGGCGGTGTTGCGACACGCCATCACCACGCTGGCGCCCTTGGCGGCCAGGGTGCGGGTGACGACCTCACCCAGGCCGCCGTTGGCGCCGGTCACCACGAAAGTGCGGCCGGACTGATCGGGGGTGTCCGCGATTCTGAAAGACATGCTGGTCACGGTACCTGCCGCTGGACTAGGCGGTGCCCGCACCGTCTTCGGCGACCAACACCGCGCCGCGGTGGGTGATCACGTGGCGTTGCCCGGCCCCGGCGGTCTCCAAGTAGTTGGCACACAAGGTGACCCGAATACCGCCAGGAATACGCGGAATCACCAGCTGCACCGACCGGCCGGGCGCCTCATGCAGCACCGCCACCGGGGGAAGGCGCAGCACCCGGTGCAGGTCGCGGTCGGTGTGGCCGTCGAGGATGCCGGCGGCACGAACGCTGCCGTGGATCACCCATTCCAGGTTGGCGTCCAGAGCCCGAGTCCGTTCCATCGACAGCGGGGAAGCCGGCGGGATAAGAAGGCTGATCAGGGGTATCGGGTGCCGGTGAGCGAATGCCACGTCGCGCGCGGCCCAGCCCCTGGCGTCGCGCAGTGAACGTAGTGCACCCCGTTCAATCAGCGCCGCAACGACTTTCGTCGGTGCGCCGTGACGGGCTGCCTGGTGCAGCGGAGTAACCCAGTCGGTGCTGCCGGGCCGCCACTGGTTGGCGCTGAGCGCCGGGTCGGCATCAAGCAGATCGAACAACGCCGGCCAGTCGCCGGCCTCGGCCGCGTCGGCCATTTTGTGCCCGGCTGTGACGGTCTCCTCCGACATCAGTGAAGGTTCCAGCACACCGGGCCAAGCTATAGGGGGTTCGTCCATGCCCGGAACCGTAGCGCGGGGGTCTGACAGCTGCCCTCGGGCGAGGTTGAGCGACAAAGGTTGTCGGTGCCTGCCGATAGATTCCTCACACGAGAAACACCGAGCGGGAGGCAACAATGTCGGACTCTGCAGACAGACCGTCGGTCGTCACGCGCGTGCTGCTGCTCGGTGACCGTGAGACTGTCGATCACCGCGCCGATCTGGCTACCGATGCCGCCCGGCAGCACTGCATGGTTATCGATGCGTTCGGCTTCGAGGAGGGGGCGGCCGGTGGTACCGACGACTTGACCGAGGTCGACGCGGTGGTCGCCGCGCTGGGCCGCGCGATCGGCGGCCGGATGGATGTCTGGGTGCCGTTTCCCGGCCCGGATTTCATCCGCGAGCAGCACCTGCGGCGGATCAGCCTGGTACTGCAACGGCACGGGTTGAACCTGCGGCTGACCCGGGAACTGTTCGAGGCGCCTACCGAGGGTGGGATGAACGAGATCGACTTCGCGCTGCGCCGGGAGGTCCGGGCCGTCGACGACCTCGATCAGGCGGCGCTGGCTGCCGAGGGTGCCGAGAGTCTGAGCCGGGAGATCGAGCTGGCGCTCAGAGCGGTCCGCGGTCCGCAGGCGGTGCGGCGCATCCCGTCCGGCGCCAACAGGGCGGGCCGGCACCCGGGGCCCCCGGTCCTGCCCTCGCCCTCGGTGCCGTGGCCGGAACGCAAGGAGCGCCTGGAGCGCTACGTGCGCTGGCTGGTCGACGGATGCGGTGTCACCCAGGCGGCCACGGCGCGGGTGCTCAACTCGGCCGGGCAGCGCACGCCGACTGGCCGGCCCTGGAAGCCTGGCACGGTGTCAAAGCTGCTCAACGGCAAGTACGACGGCCCGCGGCGTCCCGGTGACTTCAGGCCCGATGCGGTAGCTGGGTGACGACAACGGGCGGGATGACGGCCAGGGGATGGTGGCCATTGCGACGCTGAAACCGCTTGGGCCGCAGTGCTTCGACAGTCGGGTAGCTCATATGGTGTCCACCAGCGACAAAAAAATCAGTGCCCATGGCAACCCGCCGGCCGCCAGGGCCAGACCGGACCCGCCCACGGCCAGCCCCAGGCCGCGCCGGCGCGGTGACTCGGAACGCAAGATTATTGCGGCGATCAGCAGCGACGCGGCGGTTGTGATGGCGACCGTGGCGGCAAGCATGATGCGATAGCCGGCATGGCTGTCTATCGGCAAGTGGCCCAGTAGCCATCCGACGCCGAACGCCCCTGCAAACACGATCTGGACGACGATCGGCGCTGATCGAGTGGCCGTTCGCCAGACCTCGTTGTCCTGAACGAGAATTCGTGCCCTCAGTCGATTGAGCATGGCCGAGTCCTCTCAGTGCAGATGCTGCAGTAGCTGGTAGATCACGGTGGCGGGGATGACGGTGGCGGCGATGGTCAGGGGAGTTGCGAGGTATCCGATGAGGATCCCGCGCCCGACCTGGCTCGCGGTGTCGGGCAGTTCCCGCATGAATAGTCCGGTCGGTACCACCACTACCGTTGCGAGCACAAAGAAGAAGATGCTGGCGAACCAGAAGGGCAGCCAAGCCCACGTCGCGGTCTCGACGATCGCGATGGTCGCCAGCGTGGCGAGGAAGCCGCGGGGTCCGTAGCGGGCTGTGGGGTTGGTGGTGGCCATGACGGCTCCTTCGACGGCGCTTAGCTGATTGGTCTCGACGAGACGGATGGCGGCGCATAGACCGGCCCGAAATCACGAGCCGCCGCGTCGTCGAACGCGGCGAACCGAGAACTGCCGACACCGACCTCGTGGTGGATCGGCAGATTGGTGACCGGGCCCAGCCAGGTATTACCCGAGTGCGCCGGATCGATCAACACCGTGTGGGTACTGCCATTCGGCAGATCCTGGTAGACCTCCAGCGACGGATAATTGGTACGGGTCCCGTCGATGTAGACGCCGTCGTGTCCCGGGGTGAACACCAGATCGCCGTTGACGCTGAGCCGATTGTCACGCAGTGGTCCGTGCGCGTCCGTCGTGAAGCCGGGCACCAGTGGGTTCCCCGCGTCGTACTTGATGCGCACCGATCCATCCGGGGCTTGCCAGATGCTGCCCTGTGGCACACCGACTGCCACTTTGCCGGGGCCGCCACTGCCGTTGAGTTCGACCGAGGGGTTCTGTCGCATCACCACGATGCCGTTCTCGTAGTCGATGTAGGTGGTGACCTTGGTGTCCTCGGGATCAAAGCGCGCATCGGGTCCACGATTGTTGCCGAAGTCGCGAGAAAAGAAGCCGCTCTTGACATCGCGCTGCGGGATCCACTGCGACGCGCGCACCACGCCCTGTCCGGGCACCGGATCTATCCGGGCCACCCGGATCTCGGATTGCACCCCCTGGAATTTCGGGTCGTACGTCTCCGGATCCAGGGCGGCCGCAGTCGCCCAGTCCGAGGTCGATATCGGGTCGCGGCCGAAGGACTCCCGGAAGGCATCGATCTGATTGAGCCGGCGCTCATCGGCGGTTGCCGGCGACCGTTTGTTCGTGACGTAGTCGACGGTTTGGACGCCGCGCCTGCGAGGGTCCTCGGTCACGTAACCGCCGCCCAGCGAGTGCACTGCCTGCGCACGGGCGTGGCTGTCCACGACGGTGTCGGCGATCACCTGATGAATGTCGCGGGTCTTGGCGGTCAGGAACCGCTGGAACTGCCGGGCTCCCGCGGGTGTGTTCAACGCCGACGCGCGATTGTGGGCTAACGCCTCGCGGATCTCGGCCTCGATGCCGTCGAGTCGTGTGCGACCCCGCAGGGCCACCTGCGTGGCACCGCGCACCGTCGCCAGGAAAGCCCGGTCGGCCTGGGTGGATCTCTGCAGTCGCCGCGCCAGGACATCCTCGCGTGCTCGCGCGGCATCGGCGTGGGCGCCGAGTTCCTCGGGCATACCCGCGACGCTAGTTCAGCGACGGCGATTCCGGTATTCACCCGAGGCCGCGTCTTGAGCGTCAGTTCTTGAAGTACACCAGCTGATGCGTGCTGGCCAGCAGCCGGCCCGCCCGAGACCACAGGTGCGCGCTTTGATCGAAGTAGCCGCGTGAAAATCGATTGGCGTGCGCGCTGGCCAGCAGGAAATCGCTTCCGAGCGAATCAATTTCACTCTGGTCGGCGTGAAAATAGGTGGTCAGCGAGATGGTGCCGGCCGGCAGGAACCGGCCGCTGCGCAAGAACACCCGAGGGAAGAACACGTCCGACAGGCACGCCAACGCCGCGAAGTCCAGCGGCCGGTCCTCGGCGTCGCGCACCCACAATGTGGTGGTCGACGATGCGCTGGGCGCTACGGCCCTGAGTGGCACCGGGCCGTCGGTGAAGCGCATGTCGTAGCGCTTGGCCCAGACGATGGCATCGACGAACCGGCCGGGGGCGACGTCCTCGGGAGCGGGCGTGCTCGGCGGGTGGCTTTCGTCGTCGGCCCAGGTGTCGCGATGCAGGCCGAACAGCGCGGTCGCGGTGGTTCTGACCTCGTCACCCTGGCGCAGCTCGAGCACCCAATGCTGGTTACTACGGTTGGTCCGGGCGGCGCGCACGCAGATGTCGAACTCGCCGTCGGCGATCGGCGCGGCGAAGTTGACGGACAGCGCCAGCGGATCGCCGATGCGCTCGGGGTGCAATTCGACCGCGCGCAGCAACACCGCCGCGGTGATCCCGCCGAACGGCCCGACCATGTTGGCCCACTCCGGCTGGGTCACACCACGAAAAGTCCCGGCGTCGACGGTCTCGAGCTGCATGGCACGGTCGAAGGGGTGCGAGGAGGCGGTCACGGAGATCCTTCGGGTGGGTGGAACGACATCGGTCACGCTATCGCGGTGACCACCCAGGTGCGGCCCGGGAACTGCACCACACCGTCGATCCGCTGCCGGCGCAGCTCGTCACGCAGCTCCTCGACCACGCCGGCCCAGCCGTCGGCGCCCAGCCTGGTCTCCAGTTCGGCGCGGGCCTGCTGCCCGGTGCGGTTGGCCAGGATCAACGCCAGCCGTTCTTCGACGCCATCGCTACCGCCGATCCCGAAATTGCAGGTCCCGTCGAACGGTTCCAACCCGATGTCGCTCCAGCCGGCGTCGGACAGGACGGCGCGCACCCGCTCGGGATTGCCGAAGGCCAGCGGGCCGGGCGTCGTGGGATCCAGCGCAGCCGGAGGAGTCTCCAACTTGGCGGCCAGGACGT
This sequence comes from Mycobacterium sp. P7213, assembly GCF_900604305.1. Taxonomy (NCBI): domain Bacteria; kingdom Bacillati; phylum Actinomycetota; class Actinomycetes; order Mycobacteriales; family Mycobacteriaceae; genus Mycobacterium; species Mycobacterium sp. P7213. Next base: position 18,396 of record NZ_UWOA01000021.1, on the reverse strand, counting down.
CGATGCCCGCAGTGAACATCGGATTGTCGCCCTCGCGCCAGCACACGAACGCCAGCCGGGAACTCGGAGCCGCCGCGCGGCGGATGTTGGTGAATGCGGCCACCGGATCGTCGAAGAACATCACCCCGAACCGGGAGACGACCCGGTCGAACGAGGACCCGTCCGCGGCCGCGCGCAGGTCGATGGTCTGGGCGTCGCCGAGTATCACGGTGGCCGCCGGTACCCGCCGGCGCGCCGCCTGTGCCATCGGCTCGGAGATGTCCACGCCGAACGGAACGGCGCCCAGGGTCGCCGCGCGCTGCAGCAAGGTGCCCGAGCCGCAGCCGATGTCGAGCACCCGCTCACCAGCAGTGATGCCGGCGGCCTGCAGGACCGCGTCGGCGAACGGTGCCAGCACCGCCTCGAAGATCGCTGCGTTGTCCACCCAGTCGATACCCTGGGCCGCCCAGGCCTGCTGCTGTTCCTCGTTCGCCATGCCCTCAGGGTAGGGGCCGAAAGTCGGGGTGGACGCCGCGCGGCCCATGATGTTGGTCTAGGTCAACACCCCGGCGAAGGAATCCCACATGGCCGACGCTCCGCTGCGTGACGATCACCTCGAGCTGGTGCGTCGTCGCGCGCTGACCGAGGACACCGCCCGCCCGCAGGCAGTGCAACGCCGGCACGCCGCCGGGGGCCGTACGGCCCGCGAGAACATCGCCGACCTGGTCGACCCCGGCACCTTCGTGGAGTACGGGCGGTTCGCGATCGCAGCCCAACGCGCTCGCCGTGACATCGACGACCTCATTGCCAACACCCCCGGCGACGGCCTGCTGGGGGGAACGGCCACCATCAACGGCGCACTGTTTGGACCCGAACGCGGCGCCTGCGCCGTGTTGTCCTACGACTACACCGTCTTGGCGGGAACGCAGGGCGCGGTCGGCCACTTCAAGAAGGACCGTCTGTTCGAGCTCATCGAACGGATGCGCCTGCCCACCGTCTTCTTTGCCGAGGGCGGCGGTGGCCGGCCCGGTGACACCGATTATCCGACGGTGTCGTCACTCGACGTTCCGGCTTTCGCTTTGTGGGCCAAGCTGTCCGGTCTGGTGCCGCGTATCGCGGTGGTCAAAGGCCGCTGCTTCGCCGGCAACGCGGTGATCGCCGGCGTCTCGGATCTGATCATCGCGACCGCGGACACCTCGATCGGCATGGCGGGCCCGGCGATGATCGCCGGCGGCGGACTGGGCCACGTCGCACCCGATGACGTGGGCCCGTTGTCGGTGCAGGCACCCAACGGCGTCGTCGACGTGGTGGTGGCCGATGAAGCCGAGGCCGTCGCGGTGACCAAGCAAGTCCTCGGCTACTTCCAAGGCGCTACCGCCCCCGGCGTGGTGGCAGACCAGAACGCCTTGCGCAGCATGATCCCCGAGCGGGCACGGCGCGCCTACCCGCTCAAGCCGATCATCGAGACCATCGCCGACGTTGACTCGGTGACGTTCCTGCGGGAGAAGTTCGCGCCCGAGATGGTCACCGCCCTGGCTCGTATCGACGGCCGGCCGCTCGGGATCATCGGCAACAACACCATGGTGATGGCCGGGGCCATCACCGCTGCCGCCTCCGACAAGGCCGCACGTTTCCTGCAGTTATGCGACGCCTTCGGGCTGCCCATCGTGTCGCTGGTCGACTGCCCCGGCTATATGGTCGGTCCTGCCGCTGAAGCAGAAGCGCTGGTGCGAAGGGCTTCTCGGCTGTTGGTGGCCGGCGCGGCGCTGCGGGTGCCGCTGATCGCGGTCATCCTGCGGCGCGGCTACGGCTTGGGCGCCCAGGCCATGATGGGCGGCAGTCTCCACGAACCGCTGCTGACCGTCGCCTGGCCGGGCGCGCATCTGGGGCCGATGGGACTCGAAGGTGCGGTCCGGCTGGGGCTGCGTAAGGAACTCGACGCCATCGCCGATCCCGATGAGCGCGAGGAACGCGTCCGCCACGCCACCGCCATCGCACAGGAGAATGCTAAAGCGCTCAACGCCGCAACTCTTTTCGAGATCGATGATGTCATCGACCCCGCGGAGACGCGCGGCTTGATCATCGCCACCCTGGCGGCGTCCGCCGGGTTCGGCCGCGACCTGCCACCGCGGAGGTTCGTCGACACGTTCTAAAGAGCCGCGCCGTTGTGTGGCATCCGACGCATTTCGGCACACCCCGAACCAGACAAGGTGATTCGCATGACCATCGACCTGCCCTACATCGATGAGCACACGCGGCGGATAGACGCGCCGCGCACCGTGGTGTGGAGCGCCCTGCGGCGCTATGTCGAGGCCATGTTGGCCGCCAACGAACGCAATCCACTGCTCGCGCCGCTCGGGTTGCAGCCCCGCGCCGGCTTCGAAGTGGTTGAAAGTGTTGAGCTGCAACGTCTTGAACTTGCCGGGCAGCATCGCTTCTCGCGCTACCGGCTGGTGTTCGAACTCACCGACGACCAGGCGGACGCAACGCGCATCCACGCCCACAGCTACGGAACCTTCCCCGGACTTCACGGCGGCATCTATCGCGCCCTGGTCATCGGGACGCGGCTGCACGTCGTCGCGACGAACCATTTGTTGCGGGAAATTCGCGCGGTGGCAACCCGCTAGCGGTGGCGTGTCACGCAGCCGAGCGCAGATTCCGATCTCCGCTGGCCGGTTGCGGCGCCGGCCGGTTGTGCGACGGCGCCCACCCGACATAGGTCAGATACAGCCCGATCAGTGCGAACAGCACGTAGGCGGCGCGCGCCCAGCCTTCGGCGCGCATCGCAATGTTTGCCGTCGACATCCCGGCGTCGGGAAACACGCTCAGTGCGAATCCTTTGATCGCGGTGATCCAGCCCGTCACCGACACGAAGATCGCCGCCGCGCCGCGCCAATACGGGTGAAATGCCACCACGACCAGGCCGGCCAATAGCGTGAACGCCCCGGCCACCCACAACAACAACGGGTCGGTCCCGTAGTCCGAGACTCGTTCCCACACCTGCGGGGCGCGAAATATCGCGGTCGAAGTGAGGATCAGTAGGAACGGGCCGATCACGCGGGCGAACATCCGCGTCCGGGCCGAAGATTGTTCTGACACACTCATCGCACTGCCCTCCTGGACCTGGTTTCACCACGTTACGAGCATTGGGTGGCCGCCGCCAGTACCGCTGCGGCCGTGTCAGCGGCCGGTGGTGGTGTCCAAAGTCAGGTCCCAGGCCGACAGCCACGGTGTGATGGTCTGGGCTATCGAGAAGGGGTGCGGGTCTTCGCACTTGGGCTCGGAGTAGGTGCCGTCGGACACCGCGATGTAGATGCCGACCGCCTCGGCGGAGCCGTCTTCGCGCAGTCGGTAGACGGGCCCGCCGGAGTCTCCGCAGGTGCCGCCGGCTTCAAACCGGACCTTGTTGGCCTCGCTGGCCACTACCGGCCCGCACAGCGGTCCGCCGCTGCGGATTCCGTAGTGACACAGCACATCACCGGCCGACACATATTCGGCTACCCCGACCACCGGATGTCCATCGATGACCGAAGTCAAGGGAATCTTGCCCGGATCGTCCAGGGTGATCAGTCCGATGTCGTAGTCATCCCAGTTGCTGCCATCGTTGACGGTCTCGGTGAAGGTGCCGATGGTGCGATAGGCGAACGCGCCGCCGTGCCGGATCACCACCTGCCCGGGGCCGCCGCCCGGGTTGCAGTGCCCGGCCACCAGGAGTCCGGGCCGGCCGTCGCGGGTGTGCACCAGGAATCCGGTGGTGCAACTGATAGCGGCTTGGTCGTCGTCGGGGGAGACGTTGATGCCGATACCGGGCCCGATCGCGTGCGCCATCGGGACCGGCACCACGGGGCGCGCCGGATGGGTGCGATTCACCTGGTACAGGCCGATGAAGATCGCGGCGACGACGACAACGGTCCCGATCCGCCATGCAGCCGTCGTCAGCGTCTCCCAGCGGCGCCGTCCCGTCACCGTGGCAACGGTAGCGGTCGCCGCCCAGGTGCGTATACGGCGGCTGCGACCGGAACCCGCGAAAGCCCCCGTTGCGTAGGCTGGCCAGATGGCGTCTCCGATTCTGACCGCCGACTTTGCCCGCGAGTTGCCCGAACTGGCGCGGCCCTGGCAGGCCGCCACTCCACCGGAGCCGAAGCTGCTGGTGCTCAACGAGGGCCTGGCCGCCGAACTGGGCTTGGATCCGGCCTGGCTGAAAAGCTCTGACGGTCTAAACCTGTTGACCGGTAGCGACGTTCCTGACGGCGCCACTCCGGTGGCCCAGGCCTATGCCGGACACCAGTTCGGCAACTACGTGCCCCTGCTCGGCGACGGCCGCGCCCTGCTGCTCGGCGAACTCAACGGCGAGCACCGGCGCGACATCCACCTCAAGGGTTCCGGGCCGACTCCGTTCGCGCGCGGCGGCGACGGTTTGGCCGTGGTCGGGCCGATGCTGCGCGAATACGTCATCAGCGAAGCCATGCACGCGCTGGGGATTCCCACCACCCGGTCTTTGGCGGTGGTCGCCACCGGAGCCCAGGTGCAACGCGAGGCCCCGGTGCCCGGGGCGGTGCTGACCCGCGTTGCGGCCAGCCACCTGCGGGTCGGCAGTTTCCAGCTGGTCGCCCAGCAGGCCCGCGCCACCGGTGACCTGGGGTTGCTGCGCCGGTTGGCCGACTACGCGATCGCCCGGCATTACCCCGGCGCCGCGCAGGCCGAAAACCCTTACCTCGCACTGTTTCAAGCGGTCGTCGAAGCTCAGGCCTCGCTGATCGCCCGCTGGATGCTGGTCGGATTCGTACACGGAGTGATGAACACCGACAATATGACCATCTCCGGGGAGACCATCGACTACGGGCCGTGTGCCTTCATGGAGGCCTACGATCCGGCGACGGTGTTCAGCTCCATCGACCACGCCGGGCGCTACGCCTACGGCAACCAGCCGCTGGTCGCGCAGTGGAACCTGGCCCGCTTCACCGAGACCATCCTGCCGCTGCTGGCCGCCACCGAGGAGCTGGCGCTGTCGGTGGCGGTGGAGACCCTCGAAGGGTTCATGCCGCGCTATCACGGCCTCTGGTCGGCGGGGATGCTGGCGAAATTCGGGTTGTCCGCCAGTGTGGAGGCTGCCGCGCTGATCGATCAGGCGTTGGCGCTGATGACCGACAACCAGGTGGACTACACCTCGTTCTTCCGGCAGCTGGCGGCGGCCGGGCGCGGGGAGACCGGCGCGCTGCCCGCGGTGTTCGGCGACTGGCTGGGCCGCTGGCGGGCCCTGCAGCCTGATGTCGACGCGATGGACCAGGTCAATCCGGTCTACATCGCGCGCAATCACCTGGTGGAGCAGGCGTTGACGGCGGCGATGCGCGGCGACCTATCGCCGGTGGAGAAGCTGCTGGAGGTGATCGCCGAGCCCTACCGGCCGCGCGACGGCTTGGCGGCATACGCCGCTCCGGCACCGCCGGAGTTCGGGTCCTACCGCACCTTCTGCGGGACCTGACGGCTCCGGTCAGCAGCCCGATGCGCGCCATGATGCGACGCCACGTGCGGGGTCCGCAGTCCCGGCGGCGCGGCATGGCGGCCCCTTGATCCGCCGTTCTCACTGATCTCGAAACGCCGCGCCAGCCGTGCCAGCGGACGAGGCGCCCACCAGTTCCACCGGCCCATCAGGTGCATGAACGCTGGCACCAACACCATCCGGATCAGCGTGGCATCGGCCAGCACCGCCAGTGTCAGACCCAGGCCGAGCATGCGCATGAACGACACCTGCGCGGCGATCAGCGCCGCGAACGAGATCGACATGATCAGTGCCGCTGCGGTGATCACCCGGGCGGTATGCGCCAAGCCCTGCGACACACTCTCGTCGTTGTCGGCGCGGGTGCGCCCCGAAGCCAGCCAGTACTCCCGGATCCGGGACACCAAAAACACCTCGTAGTCCATCGACAGCCCGAACGAGATGCAGAACAGCAACACCGGCACGTTGGCGACCAACATTCCGGTGGGGGTCGTGCCCAGCGCTCCCAGATTTCCGTCCTGGAATATCCAGACCAGCGCCCCGAACGCGGCGGCCAGCGACAACACATTGAGGATCAGCGCCTTGATCGGCAACACCAGACTTCCGGTCAGCAGGAACAGCAGCCCGAAGGTGATGACGGCGATCAGCCCCAGCACCTGTGGCAGCCGGTCGGTGATCGCGGTGACGCTGTCGCGGTTGATCTGTGCCAGCCCGCCCATCTGCACCGTCCGCTGACCGGGTGGCGGCACCTGATGCAGCAGATCGAGCTGGGTTTCGGAACGCTGAGAAAACAGCGGGGCGGTGCTGGCCACGGTGAGCAGCACGGTGTCGTCCTTGATCCCGGTGGCCGCCGAGGGATCGCCCACCCGGTCGCCGCCGACAAAGGTGCCGGTCGGCGCCGACACCGACGACACCTCCGGCACCCGGGACAGCGCGGCGGCATAACGATCCAACTCTTCGGGCGCGACGCCGTTCGCGTCACGAACCACGATCGGCACCGCCCGGTCGGAGTCGTCGGCGAAATCCTGGCGCAGCGCATCACCGACCTGGTGCGCCGACGCGGATCGCGGCAGCACCCGGTCGTCGGGATAGCCCCACTTGACCCCGAGGAACGGTACTCCGACCGCCACCAGCAGGGTGACCACCGCCAGACCGATCGGCACCGCGTGGCGGGCGACGAATCTCGTTGACCGGTACCAGAATCCCTCTTCGATCGGCTTGACGACGGGTTCGGGCCGCCGCAGCAGCCGGCGAATCGGCCGGCGCAGGTTCAGTGCGTCGAGCCGGGGCCCCAGCAGAGCGATCGCCGCCGGAGTCAGCACGATCGCCGCGATCGCCACGAACGTCACCGTCGCAACCCCGGCATAGGCGAACGACTTGAGGAAGTACATCGGGAACAAAGCCATCGCCGCCATCGACAGCGCGACGGTGATCGCCGAGAACAGCACGGTGCGCCCGGCGGTGCTCATCGTTCGGATCAGTGCTTGATCGGGGGCGACACCCTCGGCCAGTTCGTCGCGGTAGCGGTTGATGATCAGCAGGGTGTAGTCGATCGCCAGCGCTAAGCCCAACGCGGTGGTGAGGTTCATCGCGAATATCGATACGTCGGTGCCCAGCGCGATCAGCCGCAGCACCGCCATCGAGCCGACGATCGCGAGTCCACCGAGCGCGACCGGCAACGCCGCCGCCAGCAGACCTCCGAAAACCCACACCAGCACCGCGAAGCTCAACGGGATCGCGATCGACTCCATCAGCAACAGGTCATGCTGATTCTGGTGATTGATCTGGGCGTAGACCATCGCCCCGCCCCCGGCGCGAACGCTGACCCCGTCGCGATCGTGGGCCACCTGGTCGGCCAGCGTGCGGGCATACTTCTGCGCGTCGTTCTCGCCGCCGCGCAGGTTGGCCACTATCAGACCGGCGGAGCCGTCGGTGCTGGTCAGTCGGGCAGCCGCAGCCGGCGGATCCGTCCATGGCGAGGTGACGTTGAAGACGTGCGGCGAGCGCTGCAGCACGTCGGCGATCTCGGTGCCTACCGTGCGGGCCCGCTCGCTGTCGGCCCCCTCGGGCGAGCTCACCAGAATCAGCAACTGCTGGTCGCTTTGGCCGAACTTGTCGGTGAGCAACTGGGTGGCCTGCGCGGACTCCGAACCGGGATCTTGAAAGCCCCCGGCGGACAGGCTGTCGGCGACGGGAATCCCGAACACCGCCGCGGCGACCATCACCAGGCCGGCCAGGATCAGGACGCGGCGTGGAGCGGCGAGGGCCAGCAGGGCGATCCGGTGCAGCACGTAGTGACCTTCCGCCGAAGTGGTCCACCGGAGGTACCGACGGCACCCCTAACGACAAGATACGTAGTGGACGGCGCGGGCGTTCAATATTCGCCGGCTACGCCGTGCCGTTGAACCCCGGCCGCGGTGGCACCGTGACCTCGGCATGGACAACACTCCGACCGTGGCCGCCGTGGCCGTGGACAACTTGCCGCACCTGCCGCCCGAGGTCCTGACGCCGACCCGAAAATCGTTGCGTGACCATGGGAACCTGTCTTCAGTGTCGGTTCTGGATATCCTCGACGGCATCGACTCCGATCCGCCGCCGCCGGGATCTCTTGGGTTGATGATCGCGATGGGGCCCGGTTTCTCCGCCGAACTCGTACTGTTGGAGTGGTAGCCATGTATTACTTGCTGGTTCTGGCGGTGGGCGTCGAACGGCTCATCGAGTTGGTGTTGGCCAAGAGCAACGCGCGGTGGGCGTTCGCCAACGGCGGCGTCGAGTTCGGACACCGTCACTATCCGGTGATGGTCAGCATCCACTCTGCGCTGCTGGTCAGCTGCGTCGCCGAGGTGTGGGTGTTGAACCGGCCGTTCATCCCCTGGCTGGGCTGGCCCATGTTCGCGGTGGCGGTCTTGAGTCAGGTGCTGCGCTGGTGGTGCGTGCGCACGCTCGGCCGGCGCTGGAATACTCAGGTGATCGTTCTGCCGGAAAGCCCGCTGGTGCAGGGCGGCCCGTACCGCTGGATCCGTCATCCCAACTATGTGGCAGTGGTACTCGAGGGGTTGGCACTGCCGTTGATCCACACCGCCTGGCTGACCGCGCTCTGGTTCAGCCTGGCCAACGCGGCGGTGTTGCGGGAGCGGATTCGGGTGGAGAACGTCGCGCTGGGGTACCGGTGACCGGCTTCGACACCGACCTGCTGATCGTGGGCGGCGGGCCGGGGGGACTCGCCGCCGCATTATGTGCTCGGCAGCAGGGACTTTCGGTGATCGTTGCCGATCCCCGGGCCAGCCCGATCGACAAGGCCTGTGGGGAGGGCCTGATGCCGGGCGGGCTGGCCGTTCTGGAGTCGCTCGGCGTTTCCCCGGTCGGCATGCCGTTGCGCGGCGTCGCCTATCTCGACGAGCAGCGCCGGGCCGAAGCGACGTTTCGCAACGGCCCGGGACGCGGCGTGCGACGCACGACATTGCATGCCGCCTTGACCGATCGGGCCAAGCAGAATGACGTCGACTGGATTGCGACGAAGGTCGACAACGTGGTCCAAGACGCCGCGGGAGTCACAGCGGGTGGTATTCGGGCCAAATGGCTGATCGCCGCGGACGGGCTGCACTCGGTGGTTCGCGGCGCCGTCGGGATCTCTTGTGTGGCAGGTTCTCCGCGCCGCTATGGGCTGCGCTGGCACTACCAGGTGCCGGCGTGGTCGGAGTTCGTCGAGGTGCACTGGTCACGGTGGGGGGAGGCCTACGTGACGCCGGTGGAGCCGGGCTTGGTGGGGGTGGCCATCTTGTCGCCGCACCGCCCGCAGCTCGACTGGTTTCCGGCCCTGGCCGCCCACCTCGCCGACGCCCAACGTGGCCCTGCCCGCGGCTGCGGGCCCATGCGGCAGCTGGTTTCGCGGCGCGTTGCCGAGCGGGTGCTGCTGGTCGGTGACGCCGCCGGCTACGAAGACGCGCTCACCGGTGAGGGCGTCAGCCTGGCCGTCAAGCAGGCCGCTGCCGCGGTGGCGGCGATCGTCGACGGCAACCCTTCGTCCTATGAGCGCGCCTGGCACTCGATCACTCGCCGGTATCGCCTGCTCACCCGCGGCCTGGTGCTGAGCAGCTCCTGGCCGCCGGCCCGGCGTGCCTTGGTCCCCGCCTCGTGCGCGCTGCCTAGTGCGTTCGGGTGTGCGGTGCATCTGCTGGCGCACTGAGTGTTTGCTCGACGGCGGACAGCACCATCTGGGTGGAGCCACGGGAGCCGATCGTGATGCGCACGGCGCCGTCGGGATAGCCCCGGACTCGCAGGCCGCTGTCGGCGAAGATCGCACTCCAGGGCCGGCCCGTCGCCGGCAGGTACACAAAGTTCGCGTGGGAATCGGTGGTGTACACCCCCGCGGCCCGCAGCCGGGCGCGCAGATAGCTGCGTTCGGCGACGATATGGGCGATGCGCTGCTGCAGCTGGTCCTCGGCCGCGTAGGAGGCCGCCACCGCCACCGTGCAGCCGGCGCCGATACCGAATGGCAGCTGCAGGGACCACAGGCGCGCGGCCAGCTCCGGGGCCGCCAGTGCGTAGCCGATGCGGAGCCCGGCCAGACCATAGGCCTTGGAGAACGTGCGCAGCACAATCACATTCGGAAAGCGCGCGATGAGCTTCGGGACGTCGATGCGCTGGCCCGGGGCGACGAACTCGATGTAGGCCTCGTCGAGCAGCACGAGAGTGTCGGCGGGCACGTTCGCGACCAGCCGTTCGACATCGGCGACCGGCTCCAGGGTCCCGGTCGGGTTGTGGGGCCGGCACACCACCACCATCCGGGCAGCGGTGGCTGCCCGGGCCATGGCGGTCAGGTCCTGATGGCCGAACCTGTCGAGCGGGATGTCGGTGACCGCGAGTCCGGCCATTTGGGCGAACGCGGGAAATCCCTCGAAAGTGGGCGTGCTCAGCACGATCCGCTGCCCGGGAGTGGTCAACGCTTGCAGCACCCGCATGGCCAGTCCGGAGGCACCCGCGCCGACCGCTACGTTCTCCTCGGCCACGTGTGCGTGCTCGGCCACCAGGCGCCGTAGCCCGGTGGGCAGGAATTCCGGATAGCGGTTGGCCGCCGCCATAGACTCAACCAGTGCCGTCCGCACCGCCGGGAGCGGCGGCAGCGGGCTCTCGTTGAGCGACAACGCCCATGGATCGACGGCCGGCCGAAGTGCGTTGCTCGGGTAGGCGGTCGCCGAATCGGCGTGCGCCGCGGAGGTCATCGCGTTCGTCCGCCCCACCGGATGGCCGCCGCGCCGGCGAAGTCGCCGGCGTGGGCGAAGCCCGCCATCACCACCACCTCGCCCGGCTGCACCCGGTTCTGGGAGATCGCTCGATCCAGATTGATCGGGATGCCGGCACCGAACAGGTTGCCGCACGCGTCGAAGGTGTCGACGTGGCGTGCTTCGGGCACTTCGAGCGCCTCGCGCCAGTTGCGCAGAAACACCCGGTTGGGCTGATTGGTGACCAACAGCCCGATATCGTTGGCGGACAGGCCGTTGCGATGACAGACCGCGAGGGCGACTTCGGGAACCTGCCGGTTGCCGCGAGCGAGCACCTTGGTGATCTTGTCCTCGGTGAAGCCGATGTAGGCGGCGCCGGGGCCCGGCTGCCACCACTTGCGGGGCGGGTCGGTGTGGTAGGTCATGTCGCCGGCGTACTGGCCGTAGGTGCGGCATTCCACGTCGAGGATCGGGGAGTGATCCGACAGCGTGAGCAGTCCGACCGCGGCGCCGTCACCGGGAACCGACGCCTGCGGTTTTCCTCGTACGGCGGGCTGATCGAAGACCTGGCCGGCGGCGTTCTGGGCGATCGCGATCAATGCGCTGCGGCCCGCTCCGGCGGTCAACAACTGCCGGGCCACGCCCAGCCCCAGCACGAAGGCGGCGCAGCCGCCATTGTGCAGATCCAGCACGGTGGACGGGCGCATCCCCAGCCGGTGAGCGATGCCACCGCCGCCGCCGCAGAACGGGATGTCGGGCAACTGGGTGTGGGTGATCAAGATGTCGACGTTGTCGATGACCTCGCGGCCGTGCCGGTCGATGATGCCCTGCGCCGCCCGCTCGATCATGTCGGCCGCGGTCTCGTCCTCGCCGACGTGATGGCGGAATCGGGGCGCGCGGAACATCAGGTTGTCGCGCAGCGCATCGGAATCGGCGTACTGCGTGTAGTAGTCGGCGGCGATGGGTTCGCCGGGGAGATAGCTGGAGACGTCGATCAGACTGACTGGGGTTTCGCCGGGCTGGGTCATGTTTCGCCTCATCGCATCCAGAACGGGGTGACCGGCAGGCCGTTGTGGTGCCGGTATTCGGCAATCGCCTTCAGATTCTTCATTTCCAGCAGGTGGCCGGCACCGAACATGTCCCAGAAGTCGCCGACCCATACCGGCCGCTGGGGCGGTGCGGTGTCCGGATAGGGGTTGTGGTCATAGAACGGGTGGTGGCAATTGGTCCACAGCACAACCGATCCGGGCTTGTTCAGCACGACCTGGGCGTCGACGATCCGGATCAGGTAGATCATCCACAGGTGGTCGGGCTGATCCCAGGCGCAGTGGTAGTCCACCGTGAGGGCATCCCGGTTGGAGACGGTGCGGGTGTAGATCTTGGTCTCCGAACCCAGTCGGTCGTAGGCGAGCCAGAGACCTGATTCTTCGGTGGGGGTGAAGCCGCGCAGGCTGTAGGTCCACTCTTCCAGGCATCGCGTATCGGAGAGGTAGTCGAACAACTCGTCGGGCGGGCAGTCGATGTAGTCGTTGACGGTGCAGTAGTCGCCGAACACCACGTCGTGGGGGTAGACCGAGTGCATCATCTCCATGATGATCGGGGTGGCGACCTCCCGGGGACTGGTCTCGACCCGCACCAAGCCGTCGATGGGCTCGGGCGTACCGGCGTGAACGCTGATATCAGCGAGGGCTGGTAGCGACATCGAAGTGGTCCTCCTTGTGCGTGGAAACTTTGCCGTTACGACCCACTGGGCCAGTGGTTTTCGGTGCCTCGATGGCATTGAGGAACGGCGCGAACGGCGGTATCTCGTCGGCGGCGCACTCGACGCTGATCACCGTGGGCCCCCCACGGTCCAACGCCGACGCCAAGACCGCGGCGAAGGTGTCCGGGTCGTCGACGTCAATCGCGCTGAGCCCGGGAAACATCGACGCCAGGCCGTCACCGAGCTGGCTGTGGGCGAAGCGGTTGTAGGTGTAGAAACCGTCGTAGAACAGCTGCTCGCGGGTGACGCACATGGCGTGCGCATTGTTGTTCAGCAGCACGAACAGCACCGGAAGGCCGTGCTGCACCGCGGTGTGGATCTCCATGCCGTGCATGAAGAACGCGCCGTCGCCGGCGATCACCACGGTGCGCCGACCGCGGCCGAAGGCCATCCCGATCCCGGCCCCGAAGCTGTAGCCCATTCCGCCCATTCCCAGCGCGGCCAGGAAGCGGCCGTCGCGCCGCGCCGGCAGGTAGTGGATGGCCGCAGCGCCGGTGTTGCCCGCATCGACGACGATGTCGGTCCCGGCGGGCAACGCGCGGTCCAGCACGGCCATCGCCTCGCGATAGCGCACCCCCGGGCCGGTGTACGGCGGAGGAGTCAACTCGGTGTGCGGCACCGACTCGGGCACCCGCAGCCACCTGGGGCGCCCGGCTCCCGACAGCGCACGGCAGATGGACTGCAGGGATGTCCGCAGGTCAACGGTCTGCACGTGGGTGCACGGAACATACGGCGGTGCCGAACCGATCGACACGGTGTGGATGAAGCTCAGCGCCGCCTCGAGGCCGGCGCGGGCGGTCAGCGTCAGCCGGGTGCCGACTACCAGGCACACCGCACTACCGGTCAGTGCCTCGGCGACCGAGGGGTGGCCCATGACGCCGGCCACGCCCAGTGCCGATGAGGACCCCAGCCCCGAGGTGCCGGAGACATCTTTGGCGTCGGGCACGCACACCACCCGGGCCCGCAGCAGTGCCCGCAGGTTCTCGAGCTCGGCCCGGGCGTCGTTTCGGGCCACCTGTTCGCCGGCGATGATCGTGACCGGTCCATGGGCGTTGCGGAGCGCGTGGATGATCGGATGCGGGTCGCTGATGACGCCGGGATCGCCGCCGCTGTCGCCGCCGTTGCGGTACGGGCTGGCGGTGACGAAACCCTGTTGAACATCCTTGGGCAGCAACAGCACCGCGGGTCCGCCGCTGCGTGCCGCGGCGATGGCTCGGGGCAGCGCGGTCACGATGTCTTCGGGGTTCATCACCCGCTCGCAGAAGACCGATACCGCCGAAAACAAGGCGTGCGCGTCGAGTGCACCGTTGCGTCCACTGGTGTCTTGGAAACTTCCTCGACCGTCCAAGGTGCTCGGGGCCTGGCCCACCAGCGCCAGCACCGGAACCCGGCTGGCCAATGATTCGCCCAGCCCGGCAACCAGGTTCAGGGCGCCCCCACCCGAGGTTGCGGCGACTACCCCCAGTCCGGCACCGCTGCGGCTGTAGCCGTCGGCCATGGTGGCGGCCGAGAACTCATGCTTGGCCAGCACCGCCGTGATGTCGGGACGAAAATATGCTGCGTCGTAAAGGTCTTCGATGTTCGCGCCATCGACGCCGAAGATGTGACCGACTCCCATTGCCGCCAGCTGGGCGACGATGAAATCGACCACGGAAGCGATCCTGGACATCTGCCCGCCTAACTCGTGACGATGTCATTGACACGGTTTGCGGGCGGGATTGGTTCGACGAAGGCATCGGCAGATGTCGATGACCCGGGTCGCTACAGGGTGCGCTCCAGCAGAACCTGGCCGTTGTCGGCTGACACCACTTGTACCGAGGCGATCTGATCCGACGGTGTCGAGATGCTGCCGGCCGGCGTCGCGGTGTGTCCGGGTTCGGCAACCCAAGTCGCCAGTCGGGTCTGGCTGCCGTCGCGGCCGACCACCACCAACGCCAGGGTGTCGTGGTGAGCGTTCACCGGTGCCAGGCAGACGCAGCTCAAATCGATGTAGCTGCCCCAGGATTCGTCCCTGACCGCGACCGTCGAGGCCAGCGCCGTCGTCCCCACTTGGGCCATCGGCACCGCATCCTGATGTGGGGAGGGTGTGGTCGGCGAGCCGATGCCGATCAGGACCCCGATACCGAGTACGGCGGCCGCCGCGGCTGATGCCGTCCACGTCAGCAGTCGGGTACGCCGGCGGCGCCGGTGCACTTCGGTCAGCAGGGACGGCAGCAGGTTGGCCGGCGGGGGCGGCGCTGCGTCGGCCTCGTTGATCGCAGCCACGCAGTTGCCGTCGAGTTGCGACAGCAGGGCGGGCACGCCGCTGATCTCGGTGACGGCGTCGCGGCACTGCGCGCAGCCGGCCAGGTGTCCCTCGAACTCGCGACGGTCGGCCGCGGACAGCGAACCGAGCACATAGGCGGCATCCCACATGGCGTACGGATGCTCACTGTCGACCGGCCCGCCGGCCGAGCCGAATTCTCGCGGCCACGTCATCGTGTCACCCCCATCTCCTGCAGGGCGAGTCGCAGAGCCCGCACCGCGTAGTGCAGGCGTGATTTCACCGTTCCCTCGGCGATCCCCAAGTCCGCAGCGATCTGCCCCGTACTCCACCCACGGTAATAGGACCGTTCGATCACCGCTCGGTGCTCCGTCGACAGGTGGGTCATGGCGTCGCCGATCAACATCCGGTCCAGGGCGGTGTCCACCTCGTCGCGGGTGGGTTGTTCGGGCGCGGTCGACTCGTCGAGGGTGGCCACGACGTTGCGGAAGTGGGCGCTGCGGCGTTCGTCGATGATCATGTTGCGCGCCACGGTGCACATCCAAGCCCGTGGTGACCGCGCGGTATCGCCGATGACCTCCGGGTGCTGCCAGGCGCGCAGCAGGGTCTCCTGCACGACGTCCTCGGCGCGGGCGGCGTCACCGGTCAGGCGCATGGCGTAGCGCCACAGCACCGCGGCGTGCTCGTCGTAGAGCGCCTTCATCAGCGCGGTTTCGTGATCTGGCGGTATGCCGATGCGCGGCAAGCTGATCACCTCCTGCCTAGTGACACGACGCGGGCGCCCGTGGGGTTCATGCTCAGTCCGGGATCCAACTCCCGTGGAAACCGTGCGGAACGCGCCGCGGCAGTCGCACCCGCGCGACGGGGGCGGCGCCGAAGTCCGATGCGCCCAGGATCACCAGTTCACTGCACTGGCGGACCGGGCTGTAGACGTAGCTCAGGTACCAGCCGGCCGATTCGTCGGTCTGGCCCGGTGCTGGTGCGAACACCGCCTCGTCGGGTGCGCCGGCCATGCCGTTGTTGCCGAACCGGTGGACCTCGGCGCTGTCGCGCGCCACGTCGTAGCGGACCAGCCCGTCGGTGCCGACGGCGACGGTGTAGCGGGCCGATGCGCCCACCCGCCGGTCGTCGACGCGGGGGAATTCGATGTCGCGGTCGTCGAGCTGAACCTCCTGTACGACGCCCGCATCCAGGTCGATCGTCCAGCGCCACAGCGCGGCCTCGGTCTCGAAATCACTGTTGTCGCGCCAGATTTCGGGGTAGCGGACCACCTGCATCACGATCGCGTTGCCTTGGGCTGAGGCCACGTCGAACGCGTTGGCGACGTGGAAGACGTAACACGGGTTGATGTCGAACCAGCGAACCGGACCGTAGGGGTCATCGCGACGCAGCACCCCGAGGCGGGCGCCGTAGTCGTCGTCCCACCGGTAGGGCGGGTCGCGTTCGACTCGCCGGGTGAGCGCAACCTGCGGATTGAACACCAGCGGCAGGTCCAGGAACACCACGTGCTGGGCGGTCAGCGCGAAGTCATGCATCAGCGTCAGGCCGGGGACGTCGATGGGACGACGAACCTGGACCGCGCCGTCGGCGCTGGCGCGGTAGTAGTTGATGTGCGGTCGGGCGAGGTCGCCGTATCCGAAGAAGTGCAACTCGCCGGTGATCGGACAGACCTTGGGGTGCGGCGCCATGGAATCGACCAGCTTGCCGGCGAAATCGTAGGGGCCGAGGGTGTCCAGCTCGGTGGAGATCTCGTAGGGCAATGCGCTATCCATCAGCGCCAGGGTTTTGCCGGCGTGCCGGATGACGTGGGTGTTGGCCGCGCTGGAGTGCAGGTTGCGGCTGCCGTCGGGATTGAACAGCGGCAGGGGGCGGTCGAAGTTCTCGGTGCGCACCCAGCGGTTGCGGTACCAGGCGGCCCGGCCGTTCTCCAGCCGAACCCCGTGCACCATGCCCTCGCCGGTGCACCAGTGACCGCCCGCCTCGCGGGGGTTGGGGCCGTTGCGCAGATACCAGCCGTTGAGCTCCGGCGGGATGTAGCCGTCGACGGGCAGATCGAACGCCGTGAGTTCGTCGGGGACCGGAGCGTAGTTGCCGGGGCGAAAGACTCCGAAGACCGTCTCCGGTGGTTGCAGGACCGCCACTGACCCGCCGGACTCGTGGCCGTTGACCTGGCGGATGACGCCGGCGGCGGCGAGACCCGCGCTGAACGCGCCGTCTGCGGTGTCGAGCGATTCCAGGTCGAGTTCGCCGAAGTCCTCTTGATCCAGCAGCGACAGCACGGCCGGCATCCCCGACAGCTCGGAGACGGCATCCTGGCACATCGGGCACTCGTCGAGGTGCGTCTGGTACTCGCGATAGTCGGACTCCGAGAGTGACCCCAGCACGTAGGCGGCATCCCACATGCCGTACTCGTGGTCAAACGTCATTGCACCGTTCCCAAATCTCGCAGTGTCTGTTGCAGGGTCCGTAGCGCGTAGTGCAGCTGGGTCTTCACGCCGGCTTCCGCGATCTCCAGGTCGACCGCGATCTGCTCGGTGCTCCATCCGTCGTAATAGGCACGACGTAACAGGACGCGGTGTTCGACGGAGAGATGCGCCAGCGCGGCGGCGACCACAGCCCGGTTGGGCGCCAAGTCGCGATGCATGGCGCTGGAAGCGCTGCTCAAGCGGGGACGGGCCTGGTCGTCTGCGGTCATGGCGGTTCAGGCCCTGCCCGTACGCGCGGAAGAGTCCGGCCGCGGCGCGGCCGCGGTCGAGTGCCGCTCTTCCGTTGGTTTTCCTCTACCCATGCACCAGCCTCCCGGAGGTGACACGACGCAGCGTCCCGTTCGGTTCAGTGTCGCGCGCGCCGGGCTGCTGCGGTAGAGGCTTTTTACGTCGTGGTGACCAGCGTCAGCTGCCAGGCCTGCAGCCACGGCTTGATCAGCTGCGCCACGGAGGACTCGCGAGGCTCAGCGCAGGCCGTCTCGGGATCCTCGCCGTCGGACTCCGCGGTGAGGATGCCGACCGCTTCGGCGGTGCCGTCGGGGCGCATCCGGTAGGCGGGGCCACCGGAATCGCCGCAGGTGGTCGCCGCGGCGAACCTGACCTTGCCCTTCTCGCTGGCGGAGACCGGTCCGCACATCGGTTCACCGCTGCGGACGCCCAAATGACAGAGCGTGTCGCCGATGTTGACCCGCTCGGCCACGCCGCTCACCGGATGTCCATCGACCTCAGGGGACAGCGGGAACTTGTCGGGATCGTCCAGGGTGATCAGGCCGATATTGTTGCCATCCTTGCCGTCGTAGACGCTCTCGGTGAAGGCGCCGACGGTGGGGTACAGCGCACCGTTGTGAATGGACACCGTGCCCGAGCCGCCGGGCTTGTTGCAGTGCCCCGCCGACAACAGTCCCGGCCGGCCGTCCTTGCTGCGTACCAAGAAACCCGCGGTGCAGCTGGTGGCCTCGGAGCTGCCGGTAGAGGACACATTGATGCCGACCCCGGGACCGATCGCCTCGGCCGGCGGCTGCGGGATGAGCTGCTGCACCGGCTGGGCGCGGCTCACCCAGACCATGCCGGCCAGGACTGTTAATACGCCGCCCGCGATGGCTAGGCGCTTGAACAGGGTTTTGGGTGGGAGTCGTCGAAAGGCGGCCACTTAGGCGAGGGTACCGAGGGTGGGGCGTATGTGGGGG
>NZ_UWOA01000042.1:0-46396 GCF_900604305.1 Mycobacterium sp. P7213 | reverse complement strand
GGGCGGAGCCACCTGAGTGATGGTCACTGGTGCCGGGATCGGCGGCGGTGCCGGCGGGCCGGGAAGATCAGCCGGCGGCAGCGGTTCGCCGATGCTCGGCGGGGGACCGGCCGGTGGGGGGAACGCCGGAACTTCCGGCATCGGGCGGGGCATCGGCAGCACGCCGAGCGGGGCCGCGGCGATGATCGACGCGGCGATGGTGCCGTGCGCATCACAGTCCTGCAAACCGCCAAGGCCCTCGGCGCCGCCCATGATGTAGTCGCCGCCGGCGACCGCCGGCAACCGGGGATTCGGCGTCACGCCGGTGTCGATGACGGCCACCGGAACGCCGTTGCCGGTGGAGTACTGCCACGCCGCGGCGATTCCGAGCATGTCGAATCCGGGTGCCAGCTGCGCCACGTCGGGGTTGGCGACGGTGATCGGCACACTGCATGAGTTCGACCGCCGCATCGGCTGGTCCGGCCCGGGCACGCCGTCGGCCGGCACCAGGGCCGGATCGACGGACGGCGGCTCGATGGCCTGCGCCATCGGCGGGCCGCTGGACATACTCACCAACAGCATCACCGCGGCGACCGCCGCTGTGCGGGCGTGCACGCGGCTCAGTTGCGCACCCACACGAACAGTCCTCCCAGCCAAGCGCCAAGCACCCCCACCACAATGAACGCCAGTACTTCGAGCCATTCGACGGCCAGCCGGATCCAGGGCACGAACTTGGTCTCGGGCACCAGCAGGCCGGCGGCCACCCCGAGTCCGGCGAAGACCGCGATCGCGGCGGATGGCCACAAGAACCCGCCGGCGGTGTCACCCGGGTTGGCCAGTGCGTACTTGACTATTCCGGCGAGCACGGCCGCGCACGCCCCGCCCACCAGGGCGATCGCTTGGACGCGGCCGGCGAAGCCGCGGCCCTGGGTGATGAACAGGCCGGCCACCAGACCGCACAGCGCCAGCGCGCCACGCGGGTGGGCCCCGCCCGGATCCAGCACCATCCAGACCGCGATCGGCAGCGCCGTGGCGATCGCGAGGCACATCCCGACCTGCACGGCGTTGATCAACCGGGCCGAGGCCGCGATCGCGGCACCGCGCGCGGAGATGTCGACCAGATCGTCCTCGTCGTCGTCACCGTCCTCCGGGCCGACTGGAGAGACCGTGTCGATCGGCATATTGGCGCGGCGGGCGAACAGGTCGCGCCCGGTGATCGAACCGAAGTACGGTGGCCGCACCCGCGCCACCCACAGCGCGATCGTCGGCGACATGCGCAACAGGATCAACAGGCCCAACAACATGCAGATGCCGATCACCTGCGGCGATACCGGATGCCACATCCGCGCTGCCGCCACCGCCCCGCCGATCCCCGCGGCGGTCACGATCGCGGTGGCCACCGCGGTCTGCGAACGCAGCAGCACGCTCAGACCGATCGCGCCCAACGCCAGGACCGTCACCCCGATCAGCAGGTGGGGGGCGCCCAGCGCACCGGGTGCCGCGCACAGTGCGGCGCAGGACAGCGCGAGCACGGCCAGCCAGCCGAATCCGCTGAACAGGTCATCGCGTGCCGGCCAGTTCCGCCGGATCACCGTGGCTCCCAGGGCCAGCAGTGCGCCGAGGCCGGCCAGGACCGTCGCGGGCGGCCAACTGTCGCTGAACATCCGGGCGCGAACCGCCAGCGTCGACAGCACGACCACCGCCATCGCCATCAGCCCGATCGCGGTGTGCGCGGCGGTCATCGCGGTGACCGGCGCGAACATCCGATCGACTCGGGAGTTGAGCAGGCGTGTCACGGTCTGCTCGTCGGCTCGGTGCCCACACTCCTGGCACTTGATCTCGGGTTGGGCGCCCAGTCGGCGGGCCGTCGCGGCCAGCGCGCTCGACAGCGATTCGTACTGCGGTTCGAAGGAGTCGCCGCCTACCGCCGGGACCAGAACCAGGGTGTCGCCGTCTTGTACGCCCAAGTCGTCGAGGCTTCGAGTGATGTCGAGCCGGACGCCGTTGACTTTGTGCAGTTCGTAGCTGCCCGGAGGCAGGGCCACCCCGTCGAAACCGTGGTGCCGCAGATCCTCGTCGAGCAGCTCGACCATTCCCTCGAAGAATTCCTCCACCGGAATACCGGCCGGGAAGACCTGCGACACGAGGTGTTTGTCGTATGCGAGACTCACCGCACAGCGTGCCGGAAACGCGACTTTAGCTGGTGTCGGAGAAGTCACCGCGCTTACCTTTCGGTGTCGGGCACGAACTTGTCGGCCAGACCTGCGGTTATTTCGAATAACCGCAGCCGGGTCTTCTTCTTTACCTCGTTGTGGACGTCGATGATTCCGCCCTTTGCCAGGTGGGCGTCATGCGGCATTACCTCCACGGTGGCGCCGGTTTTGCTGAACCGTTCGGTCAGATAGGCCACCGCGGCACTGTCCTCGCCCGGGGCGGAGTGGTTGAGGATCACCGTGGACCGCGACACCAGCTCGTGGTAGCCCTGCGAGGCCAGGTAGTCCACCGCCCGTAGCACCGGGCGGGACTGGTCTGCGGTGATCCCGGAGACGAAGACCAGCGTGTCGGTGTTCTCCAGCACCGGTTTCATGACCGGGTGCTCCAGGTCTGCCGCGGTGTCCACCAGGATCACGTTGTGCGTTCGCCGCAGCCGCGACAACACTCCGCTGAACATGGCCGGAACGAGCGGGCGCAGCTGGTCCGATGTCCGGTTGCCGGCCAGGACGTCGAGGCCGACGGCGTTTTGCCCGAGGTGTTCGCGGATGTCGGAATAGCCCTGCACGTCGGTGTCGCTCAGAACGGCCGAGTAGTCGCCGGGCGGGTGTTCGTCGATGCGATCGGACAGTGTTCCGAAGCCCGGAACGGCGTCAATCGCGATCACATTTTCCGGTCGGCATTCCCGGAACACGCTGCCGATGGCGGCGGTCATCGTCGTCACACCGTTGCCGCCTTTTCCGGACACCAACGTGATCACGTACTGACGCCGGATGTGCCGGCGAATTCGATTACGCAAATCACGGTAATGACGTTCGCGCGGAGATTCGCCGGGATTAATAACTTTCGCTGATACCACATAGATCAGTTTGCGCCAGCCCGAGCCGGGCGGAATCTTGCGTGGTGTCGCCAGGTCGGAAATGCGCATGGAGTCCGATACGGAATCCCGGTAGCGGTGGCTGGATGCCGGATCCCACCGCCCGGATGAGCCTTCGTCAGGCATATTCTGGCTATTCCATGGGCTCGTCACGTGCGTGATGTTAACACGGCTGCTGATTCCACGTTTGCAATGTTTCTCACGGTGGACAGTAATGCACGGTAATGGTGAAGATGTGAATTCACTGTCACACAACCCGCCGGTGTGAATGCCAGTCCGCGCCGGCCGGGAGTCGAGCGATGAGCCGCAGGATCGCGTTGGCGACGTCGCCACGCGTGCCGGGGGAGACGATCTGGTAGCGGCGGCCGCCGTTGTCGATGTTCTCCACGCAGACGCGGCCCGACGGAGTGTCTGAGATCAGCACCGCGGTGTCCGCGATCGCCATCCGCGCCAGCTCCTCGGGTCCGGCGCCGGGCTGGATCGCGACGATGCTGGCCTGCCCGGACTGCTGTGGGTCGGCAGCCAGCGCCACGATCTGCTGCTGGTCGATGTCGAGTCGTTGTGCGGCCAGGTAGCGGCGCAGACTGTCCTGGTCGCGGACCCGCTCCAGCAGCTCCTTGGTGTCCAGGGTGACCGGTCGCAGTTGGGCAGCCTCGGTGATGCCACACAACCGCTCGATCTGGCCGACCAGCAGATCGCTCGCGGCCGCCTGATCGGTGGCGCTGCCGGCGGGGTAGAGCCGCACCTCTTGGTCATGGCGTTCGAGCACCACCCACCAGGAGGCGAACCGGCTGATCGAGACGCGGGTCAGGTGCTGGGGGTCGCCGGAGGGCCGCCCGGGGAATTGCAGGTTGAGCATCAGCGCGATGTCGCGCCGCAGGATCACCGTCAGCCATTCCCGGACCATCGAGTCCACTTCGCCCTGCTCATCGAGCACCCCGATCGCGGTGAGTTCCTCGGCGATCGGGTGCCGCAGCGCCCGTTCGGCGGTGTCCAGGCGGGGCAGCAGGGGACGAAGCCCCAGTTCCGGGCAGAGCGTTTCGATGCCGGTGACGGCCTGCAGCACCCACAGCCCGTCGAGCGTCGTAGTCAGCACGTCACCCTCGTCTCAGTGGTTGCGGTGGTCGGCCTGACACACGAAGTGGGGTATCTGCGCCGTCCGCGCAGATACCCCACCTCGGTGACGATCGGGGGCGATCAGAAAAGGGACTGGATCGTCTGGTCGGTCGAAATGGCGCCTTCCAGCACGGAGCCGATGGTGGAGCCGTGCTGTCCGATGGTCTCGATCAGGCCCTGCAGGCCGGACAGCATCTGGGCCTGGGCTTCGAAGAAGCCGGTGGCACCGTGGCCGGCGAAGTACTCGGTCAGCATCTGGGTGAGCTGGTGGGAGTCCTGGTGGATCTGGTCGAGGGTGCCGGCGCTGGTGACCACGCTGTGGGCGTGATCGGAGACGGGCCCGGGGTTGTAGGTGATACCGCCACTGTCTGCCATGGGGATCGATGTCCTTTCGAGTACGGGGGTGGGGGGTTAGGCGGACTGTCCGCCGAAGAGCGAGTGGAAGGCGTGCTCGGAGTGGGACTCGTGCGACTCCATCAGGGCAGCGGCCTGGTTGAGGCCCTCGGTCAGGCGGTGGCCGCCGGTGAGGACTTTCTGGACGTCTTCGTGGATCTGCGCGGCGGTGGCATACGAGGCCTTGGAGCCGCCACCGTCCCACGTGCCAGCCCCCAGGATGTTCTCGTGGTCGGCCAGGTATTGGTTGGCGATCGCCTGCGCGTGTTCGATGTGCTGAGCCAACTTCGACGCGGTGTTCCGCATCAGTTCGGGCGTGACGACAATTGCTGCCATCGGTTCCTCCTCGGTTGTAGAACAACCCCCCCGGGTTCGGCGGGATGTAGCTGGCGGTAGTGTATTTGCTCCTCTCGGATGTGTCGATTCACCCTGTATTCAGCAAACGCCCAGGTCAAACCCGGTCGTCGACAACTCGCACGGTGTTGGTCCGGTCATTGGTCCGGTCGCCTTGGCCTTTTCCGCCCGCTCCGGCGCCGTGGGCCATCGGCATGCCGCCCATGCCGCCGGCGCTGGTGGTGGTCACCCGCTGCGACTCGACGGAACCCAGCGCGCCACTGGGCCGCAACCCCACCGGACGGCCGCCGCCGGACTCGAATGCGCTCACCGGTCGGGTGAACGCCGACATCGGCGCGCCCGCCCCGCCGCCCCCAAAGCCGCCCGCACCGGGTGTGGACGTCGCATTGGCCAGCATCGCCGTGGCCGGCATCCCGCCGGCCCCGGCCGGATTCAGAGCGCCGCCCAGCATGCTCGGATTCATGAACATGCCCGTCAGAGACTGCATCGGGCTCATCATCGATTGGGGCATCTGCATCAGCGACTGCGGCGCTTGCATGAGCGTCGAGCCGATCTGCTGAACCGGTCCCAGCATCGAACTCATCTGCGAGCCCATGCCCTGGGCGGCGTTGGCACCCTGGCCGGCGGCATTGCTTGCCGTCGAGGTACCGGTGTAGGCGGCGCGCATGGCACCGCCGGCCGCGGCCTGCGATGCCGCTTCGCCGACCGCGCTGGCCGCCGCCGCCGGAGCCGCGGGTGAAGCGCCCATCCCGGCCACCGGTGCCGGGACCGACAGGCTGGAGATGAGCGCGGTCAGCACGGCCCCATAGGAGGCGCCTACCGCGGCGTTGTTGGGCCAGAACAGGCCGAAGTACTCGAATTCGAGCGAGGTGATGCGCGGCGTCAAGGCCCCCAGTACCGACGGGTTGATCCCGTAGTCGGTGGCCGTCTCGATCCGGTTCTCCTCGCACTCCGCAGTGGTGCGCATGCTGCCGTAGGCCAATTGGTAGGCCTCGACCGCGGCCGCGACGATCGGCGCCTTGACATCCACCCAGCCCGCCAGCCCGTGCAACGCCACGTTCAGCAGGGTCGCGTTGAGAACCGACCCCTCCGATCCGGCGCCGATCCAACCGATCGAGGTCAATGCGGTGTTGACTGCCGAGGCGATTCCCGACGCGTGGTGGGCCACGCCCAGAGATGTCCATGCCGCCCCATTGGTCAGCATGGTCGCAACGCCCGCGCCGGATTTGATCAACATGTCGTTGGTCTCCGGTGTGCGGGCGGCCCACCCCGGGTCGGCCACTGATTAGCCGCCGAGTGCGACGGTGGCGGCTCGCAGCGCTTCGGTGGCGCCGTAGACACCCGAGGCGGTGGCCTGCGCACCGGAGAACAGCCCGCGCTGCGCCGAATGCTCGGCGACGATGCCCAGGTATTGAGTTCCCGATGCCAGCAGGGCGGCCTGGAACGCGATGGAATCGGGGTCGTTACCCATCGGCAGAACGCCCAGCAGGGCCGGGCTGGCCGCGGAGGCGGCCGCCTCTGTCTCGGCGGTGATCGCGGCTTCGACGCCCGATGACGCCAAGACCGCTTCCGGTTCTACAGAGAACATAATTTCCTCCCCATGCCTCATCGCTGATGTGCCGACGTTGGCAAGTCGGAGTCGATCGTAAACCGATATTCGGTCCCCGTCACTTCACGATGTAAATACCGGTTACTGCTGCTCGAAATCGTGGATCATCGACGAGGGCACTCCGACCAGCACACCTTCCACTTCGGAATCGTTGACCAGTAATCCCCGGCCCGCGGGCAACGCCTGTGCGCGCACCATCCGATTGACCTTGTTCTGCGGGTCGTTGTCCATGAACAAAGTGGGCACCTTGGCGGCGCGCTGCGTCTTGACCCAGGGGTCCATCTCCAGCTGGCCGAAGTTGGAGGAGTTCCTGGTGGCGAACACGTGCAGCCCGATCTGGCGGCCCCGCTCCATCAGCTTCCACAACGCCGCGCCCACCGGGGGCTTGGCCGGATGGATCTGCGCCGGACGCAGATCCTGCACGTCGTCGACCAGCACGAAATGGCGCGGCCCCTCCCACGGCTTGAGGGCGCGCAGCTCCTCCTGGCTCAGGCCCTTGGCGGGCAGCCGGGGCAGCAGCACCTGCTGCGCCAGCGTGGTCAGCACCTCGTCGATCTCGTCCTGGTCGTAGGCGTAGGCATTGACGTAGCCGGCGCCCTGCAGGTCACGCAGCGGTCCGGTCTTGGGGTCGACGATGGTGATCTGGGCTTCCTGCGGGCTGAACCGCGCCATCACCGCTTCGCCGATCGCGGCCAGGGTGGCGCTCTTGCCGCATAGGGCCCGCCCCAGAATCATCATCCCGGGATGTTCGGACAGCATCAGCGGCACCGGCAGCAGATCGTGCTGCTCGCCGATCATGAACGCGATCGACGGAGCGGTCCGGGCGGGTGGCCGCTGGGCGACGTCGTAGGCCAGGAGCTCCGACAGCGCCACCGCGGGCGGCAGCCGCTTGAGCGTGGCGTGCTTGGTCACGCCCGCGACCTCGGCGACTCGCGCGCCCAGTTCCCGGGTCCCGATCCGGGCGCCGTCTTCGGTGGCCAGCTCCGGCACCCCGATGAGCATCTCGTGCAACGACTCGGTCAGACCGAAACCGGGCCGGTTCACGGTGCGCTTGGCGGCATCGCGGGCGTCCAGTGACGCCGTGCCCATCTCGTTCTCGCCCGGGTTCTGCAGCCGCAACTGGATGCGTACGTCGGAGTTCTGCAGCAACGTCTGACGCTGGCCGTGGATCCAGCCGGAAGCGCTGGTCATCAGGTGCACCCCGGACTCGGGACCGACACCGCTGAGCGCGATGATCCGGTCGCCGAGCATGGTGTCGGCGGCGTAGAGGTCGGAGAAGTCATCGATGACCAGGAACACGTCGCCGTAGGGATCGCCTGGATCGGTGCCCGCGAGGCTGTCGCCACCGGACCCGAAGCGCCGCTCCCGGAATTCGTTGATGTCGATCTTGTCGCGGCGGAAGGTGTCTTGGCGGGCGCTGATCAGCGCGGCCATGGTGGCAACGGTGCGCTCCACGCCCTCGCGGTCGGCCGGTGAGACGATGTCGGCCACATGCGGCAGCGTCTCGGCGTAGCCCAGCGTGGCGCCGCCGACACAGAAGAACGTCAACCGCGCCGGGGTGTACATCAGCGCCGCCGAACACATCAGCGTCATCAGCGTCGTCGTCTTGCCGCGGCTCTTGGCGCCGACCACCATCACGTTGCTGCGCAACACGTCGACGCAGTGCACCACCTGCTGGGCATCCTCGGGGATGTCTTTGACGGCCAGCGGCCACACCAGTCCCGGGTTGCGGCCGTAGTCGACGTTCCACGGCTTGCCCCGGTAGCGGGCCACCAGCTGATCGACCGACTCGGAGATCTCCAACGGGGGCAGCCACGGCAGGTGCGGTGCCTTGCGGTCGGCGGCAATCAGGGACTCGCGCAGCACATCGACGATCTTCTTCTTCTTGAACCCGTCGGCGTGCAAAAGGAATTCGTCGGGCTCGGCATCGGTGGTCGACATATCCTGCAGCGCTTGCGCGTCCGCCTCGTCCAGCGGCTGGTACTGCCAGGTGTAGAGCCGCGGTTTGGTCAAGGTCATGTCGAGCGTCTTGCCCGTCGACGTCTTGCGCTTGGGGACGACGAACGGCGCCGACAGGTAAAAGCAGCGGAACGGGTCCAGGTCGCGCGGGCCGACCTTCAACAGCCCGAAGCCGTTCTCTTTCGAGGGCAGGTGATAGGCGGCGTCCGAGCCGATTACCTCGCGGCTGTCGTCACCGGACTCGGCGCGCAGAGCCACCCGGAAGGCGATGTTGGACTTGACCTTTTGCAGCGACGACAGGTCCAGTCGTTGCCCGCCGAGCATGAAGAAGACGTTGGCGCCGCGGCCTTCTTGACCGATGTGGATGATCAGGTCGATCCACTTGGGGTGGTTCTGGAACAACTCCAGGTATTCGTCGATCACCACCAGCAGGATCGGCACCGGCTCCAGGTCCCGGCCGGCCAGCCGGATCTCCTCGTAGTCGTTGGCGTCGCGCGCACCGACGGAGTTGAACAGGCGGTAGCGCCGGGCGATCTCACCGTCGATGGCCCGGCGCATCCGTTCGGCGAGGTGCCGCTCGTCCTTACCGAGGTTGGACAGGGCCGCCGACACGTGCGGGATGCCGAGGATGTCCTGGGCCGCGGACTCGAACTTCATGTCCACGAAGATCACGTTGAAGGTTTCCGGCGAGTGGGTCAGCGCGATGCCGTACACCAGGGAAAGGAAGAACTCCGATTTGCCCGAGCCGCTGGTGCCGATCACCACCGAGTGGAAACCGAAGCCGCCGAAGTCTTTTGCGCGCAGTACAACGTTCTGCAGTTCGCCGTTGGGTTTGGCGCCGACCGGGATCTCCGCCCAGCGTTCGTCGCCGCGACTGCGCCGCTCGGCCCACAGCCGGTCGACGTTCAGCTCGCGCGCGTCCTCGATGCCCAGCGCGCGCAACAGTTCCAGGGCGCCGCTGCCCGCGTCGGCGACGTCGACACTGGCTGTCGGGGACCAGCGCGCCATCGCCCGCGCGTAGCGGTAGGCGCGCGGCACCGACAGTTGGTCGGCGTGGGCGAAGAACTTGCCGCCGGAGCGCAGCATAGGACGCGGCGGATTACCGGTGACCTCGAAGATCTCATCGCGGGCGAACCCGACACCATTGCCGAGCCGGGAGGCGACCCGCAGCACCGTGATGCCCTCCTTGCCGACGCGCCCGACGACGCTCTCCCAGGCCTCGGGGCTGCCGGTGTTGTCATCGACGATCACCCAGTGCGGACCAAGATCGTGCCCGTCCGTGCCGGTCTCCAGCGCCGAGCCCATGGTGGTGGGACTGGGCGTCGACGGCGGCCGCCAGGCGCCGCGCTTGCCTTTCATGTGCAGGTCGGCGCCGAGCGTCGCCTCGAGTTCGGTCGGGCTGGTGAACACCAGGCGCCGCCACCCGCAGGCATCGAACAGCTCGTCGTGCTGGTTGTGCGGAAGCCAGACCATCCACGACCACAGCTCGGGGTGCCGGGTCACCACCATCAACTTGACGTCCAGCGGATTGTGAAACACCGCCAACCCACTCAGCACCGAACGCAGCAACGAGCGGACCCCGTCCAGGTCCTCGCCAACGAAGCTGAAGCCCGGGCGGGCGCGCAGGTTGACCACTTTCGCGATGTCGCGGATCTTGCGTTGTTCGAGAATGAAGTCGCGCAACGCCTGGCCGGTGACCGGCTCCAGCTCCTCGTCGATCGGGATCTCCGGCCACTGCACCGACAACACCGAGTCCGGGGCGTGCTGCACGCCGACGCCCACCCGCACATCGAGGAAGTCCGCATCCGAGCGGCGACGCTCCCACATCTGCGGGCCGCCGATGACAGCGCCCAAGTCCTGCGGGTTGGAGTGCACCAACTCTTGGGAATTGCGTTGGGCGCAGACCGCTTTCTGGATCTCGTCGCGCTCGCTGTCGAGGGATCGCAGATAGCTGCGCCGGTTCTTCTCCTGCTCACCCCAGCTGATCTTGCGGGCCCGGCCGAATCGCCCGGAGAACATCAGCATGCCCAGGCCGGCCATGCCCACCATCGGGAACATGCCCGAACCCAGGCTGCGCACCCCGGACACGTAGAGCATGACGATGGTGCCGATCAGCGCGACGATCAGTGCGGGCATGCCGATCATCACCCACAGGTTGCGTGGCTCGCGTTCGGGGAGGGCGTCCGGCGCGCGGGGCGCGACCCGCACCGGCTTGGGCTCGGGGACCTGCAGACGGACCGGAACGAATGCGCGCTTTGACATCGCCTCAGTGCCCTCCTGGGACGCCCTGCTGATTGGTGGGGACTACCGGCTGCACCGCGCCGGCCGACGCCACGGTGTCGCGGGCCAGCAGCGCGGCATGCCGCGACAGTTCCGGACCGGTCGCGAAGGTGCGCAGCAGCGGCCACGGCGCCTGCTGTGCCGAGCCGGGATCCAGTCCGAGGCCCCGCAGGGTCTCGCTCTCACCGGCGATGCCGAACCGGACACCGTTGGGCGACACCCAGAACAGGGTTTCGCGGGAATCGGAGTCGAGCAGTTCGCTGGTCGAGGTGACGAAGTTGGTTGCGCCCGGCAGCACCAAGACCTGGTTGGCCACCACCGAGGTGGGGCTGCGGTCATCGCGCACCAACCGGACGATCCGGTTGTCCATCGCGGGCGACACCGGCAGGCCTCGCCCGCTGTACAGGGTGATCCGTGCCTGCCGGTCGCCGGGTGCCTTCTCCCAGCCCACGCACGTGGTCGGGTCGGCGGTGGTGTCGACGAACGTGAGCTTGCTGTTGGGGTAGTACTCCACGGGCAGCGTGCTGACTTCCGGGATGTTGACCAGCTTGTCCGGGCTGACCACCAGCGGCGCCACGGACCCGAATGAGTTCGCGCTGCGGATCAGGTCGGCCACGAAACTGGTGATCTTCTGGACCCCGTCGGGCACCAGTACATAGAACTGGGAGCCGCCGCCGGCCGTCCGGGTCTCCAGCACCGCCCCGACCTGGGAGCCGGGCACCCACTGCGACGGCGTGCCGGCCAGGGGGATCACCGGGGCCCGCAGCGGCTCCGTGCTGGGCAGCGCGTCGAACAGTGCCCGCGACATCTCCACCGGAGCGGTGATGCCCGGATCGATGCCGAGGCTCAGGGTGACCGCCCGGTCGGCGGGATCCACCTGGGACCGTTTGCCGCCCCAGATGACGTAGGTGGCGCCCTGGAAGCGGGTCAATACGGCCGCGCCCGGGGCCAGCGGCGCGGCACGGCCGGCCGTGCTCAACGGGCCCGCGATCGAGGTCACCACGGGGGGCTCGGCGCGGCGCGGGGAGCCCGCGGTGTCGCAGACCGCCCAGGCCGAGGGGGCGCCGGTGTTGGCGACCAATGAGGTCGGGGCACCCGGGATGCCAATCATCGGGCCGGTGGGGTACTTGGCGATCTCCGCGGGCTTGACCCAAGTGGGCACTTGCGCGTTGCCGACCGCCAGTCGAGCCGAGGTGATGTTCAGCGCCGGGTACAGTCGCCCGTCGATGCGCGCATAGATCGCACCGGAGTCGCGGTCGCCGACGATCGACGATGTCCGCACGATCCCGGCCGGACGCAGCACATTCAGCAACAGCATCCAGCCCATGCCGATGAAGATCAGCACGACCGAGAGCACGATCGCGGCGGTCTGCTTGCGGTCGTCGTGCTTCATGCGCACCGAGAATTTAGTGGTGGCGGCGCGCAGTCGTCGGTTGTAGAACAGGTGACCGGAGTTCTGGTCCCGGTTCGACAGACTCAGCGGCATGCTCTGTTACCCCTAACGGCGCACGCTCGGTGATGCTGCGCCGCCCCCTGCGGCGACAAAGCGCACCGCGACGACATTACTGGCCTTGGCCAGCGGGAACCAGTCACTTGGGAACACGCGATGACGCCGTCGGGCGTAGCTTTTGAGCTATGCCGGAGCAGTTGGGGGCGTTCGCTGAGGCCGCCCGGGCACGCGAAGAGCAGTTGGTGCAACGGTTGGCGATGGCGGTTGAGCTCGACCGGTCTTTTGAGGGGATCCTGCGCGGAGCCCACCAGCACAACGTGCAGGCGCGGCAGCGTTTGGATGCGATCGAGGCCGCGATCCACCAGGCCGCCGCCAGTTGGCCAGGCTTGGACACCCCGGCCGGGGCCCGTCAGTTCCAGACCTTTCTCGTGGGCAAGACTCGGGAAGTCCACCAAGTCATCTCCGATGCCGCAGCGGACAGTCAGCAGCGGAGTGCGCAGGTGCAGGCGCTGACCGAGCGATACCGGGCTCGTGACGATCTGGCGTCGAGTGGGCCGAAGGGGTCAACAGGCCCGGACCGCGCGAACGAGTCGGCGCAAATGGTCGGCTTTAGGCACGGTATTGGAAATCCGCAGACACCTCCGCTCAAGCCAGACCCGTCTGATCCGCCGATGCCGCAACCCCCTACCGGGCATCCGCTTTCGGAATTGCCGCCTGAACTCGGCGGCAGACCGTCGGGTGAGTCCCCTCAGGTTCCACCGGTGAAATTTGGGCCGTATTGGGTTCCCCCCGAAGTCGCAGAAGCAGGGACCCAATGGGTTAACAGCCATGTTCCAAACCGGACTCCAGCGGAGTGGACGCAGGCATTGTCCGACACGTTAGGAGCGGGCTACGCGAAGGGTCAGCAGGAGCAGGCGATCCGCGTGCTGCAAGCGGCGCAGGCGGGCCAATGTAGCGTTGACGACGCAGCTAGAAGCCTTTTCGCGCTCGGATTGGATGGTTTGGGGGTCGCCGGCGCGGTACCGCTTGCTGAGGCTCCGCCGATCGCGATCGTCGCTGCTGCAGGGGCGCTGGGAGACGGTGTGCTGAATATCGGCGACATTATCCGGTGCTTGGGCGGATCAACGTAATGCGGACGGCTTCCTTTGGTGTCGAGCTAGACATCCTTCGAGTGCTAGGTGATCAATTTGTTCCGTGATTTGTTCCAAGTACTGCTGCCATTGTTAGTGACGGCAGGGACGTTGCCGTTACTGGATAAAAACCCCCGCCGGGTAAGAGCGTTCGGCGTAGCACTCCTCGTTTTTGCGGTGCTCTGTGTTCCTCTCCTCATGATCGAGCTGTCTTCGGCGGGTGGAAAGGTCTGGCTGGCTGCGCTGCGCATGGTGTCTTGCCTACTCGGAGGCGTCTATCTGCTGGTCCGGGTTCATCTTTCGCGACGCGAAGTGGACCAATAATTCGGCCGGGTGCGCCACAACGGCGGCGCATAGTCGCCGCTTCGATCAGCGCGGCGAAGGGTCTGTCACTTCGACGAGTCGTTCGTGTCCACAATGCGTTTCAGCGGCGTGATGCCAGGGTGCCCGGCATCTTTTGCGACGGACTTGGTCACCGGCACATTGGGCGGGGCCGTCGTGCGACCCTTGACGGGCTGGCCGTTGGCCACGCCCGGAGCGGCGATCCGCTTCGCGTCGGTCTTGTCGTCTTTGCCGCCCTTGCCGCCGGCGCCAGCCCCGCCGGGCATCATCGGCATCATCCCGCCGCCGCCCCCACCCGCGGTGGGCGCACCGCCAGCGGGGCCGGCCGCACCGGTATTGGCCAGGGAGCTAGCGGGCGTTGTCGGCGTTGAGGTCCCTGGAACCGGGGGCGGACCGAGGTTGCTGGCCGGCGTGGTGCCCACACCCAGTCCTCCGCCGCTTCCGCCGGAGCCGAAATCTCCACCGCCCAAGCCGGGGTCGGGACTGATGTCTGAGGCCAGCGTGGTGCCGCCGAGGCCGGCCTTGCCCAGCGACGACGCGGCGCTCATCAGTGGTGACAACGCGCCCTGGCCGGCTTGCATCAAGCCCTGGGGCAGCTTGGTCACCGCGCCGAGGGCCCCGCTGAGTGCACTGGTGATGCCCTGCATCGCGCCGTTGACGCCCTGCATCGCCCCGCCCATGGCTTCCTGCGGTGATTGCTGCGCCATCAGGGCGTCGCCCTGCGAGGCGACGTTCTGGAACTTCGATACCGCGTCCGCCTCGTGCTCGGCGAACTTGCGCACGGCATCGGCGGCGTGGCCGGTGCGGTCCCGGTGATCGTTGGCGAGTTCGGTGTTCTCCTCGACCAGGTTCAAGTTGGTTGCGGCGCCGAAGGCGGCCATCGTGGCGTCGACCGGGGAGGATCCGCCCGGATGGACCGGTCCCGGAGGGATTGCCGTCGGGGGCTGTGAGAGCGCGATGTGCAAGAAGTCCGCACCGTAATGCTTCACGAAGTCGTCTGTCATGGCCTAACACCTCCATGCCGTACGGCCACTGCCAGATACCAGGCCAGGTGGTAGCGGGCGAGCTCTTCGCTTCCATCGATCAGGGCGTCGATGGCCGCCAACAGCATCCAGTCGGCGACATCCCGCGGAGCATGCTGCGGATATGCCGACAGTACGCGCGCCTGTGTCGCGGTGACTACCTGCCGGAACAGCTCGATTTCGTTGTCGGCGACACCGGATCTGCGGGCCACGGCGCGTGCCACGGTCTGCACGATCCGCGGTAGGCGGTCGTTGGTGCCGGTGATGTCGATGAGCGTGGGACCGAGTTCGTCGACGTGCTGCCCATAGCGGGCGCGCTCCCCGCTGCCGGGAATCGGATCGTTCGGACCGGCCTCGGTGACATAGGTGTTCGGTTGATGGGCGGCGGCGGCGATCACCGCACCCAGCAGATCGACCGCGCTGGTATCGCGGCGACGGTGGGCCGGGTCCAGCAACGTCAGCCCGGGCGGGAGTTTGACAGTGGGCGGAATCCAGCCGCCGGCCAAATCGGTGGCCAGCACGGTGGTGGTCTCGTCGTCGCGAAGCCCGGCCGCCCAGGCCAGGTCCGGCGCCTGGCGGGCCACCGCGTCGACTTTGCGCTGCAGATCCTGGTGTTCGGCCAGGCGCCGGGCGGCCGTACCGGCTCCGGCTCCGGCCGTGCTCCCGGCGCCCATGCTGCCGGCCACCGATGCGCCGGACTGATTGGCGGCGCCGGGTGTGGGTTTGCCCGGTGCCGGACGATCGCCGGTGGAGGCCACGGTTGGCCCCCCGGACGTCGGCGTGGTGGTGCCACCGGGCGGGGGAGTCGGGCCCGCAGGACCTGCGGGTGCCGTGGGTGCGGCCGGGACGGCGGCAGCGGCCGGGCGCAAATCCGTCCCGTAGCCGGGCAAGGGGCCCGACGGGGCCACCGGACCGGCGCTGATCGGCCCCGACGACACGGAGGCCGGGCTCGCTGTCACGGGCGGTGCCGCGGGTGCTGCCGGTGTCGCGCCACCCGTGACAGCGGGCGGGGCGATCTCGGTGTTGGGGCTGGCCAACTGGGCCATATTGCCGAGCGCACCGCCCGCCATCGGCGTCACCGACGGTGAGGGCGGAATCTGCGACGGCTGACCGAATCCTCCGGTGCCGGCTCCACCCGGCGGTATAGGCGGTGGCGGCCCGCCCGGTCCCGCAGGGCCGCCGCCCGGCATGCTCGCGGCTAGTGCCTGGGTGGGGCCGCCGCCAGAAAGGCCGGGTGGCATTCCACCGCCGCCGGGGCTGCCCAGGCCTGACATTCCGGAGGTCATGGGTGAGGGGACGCCGCCACCTCCACCCATGCCGGGTATGCCGCCGGGGGCGCCGAAGTTAGAGGCGCCGGCTTGCCCTCCTTGAGGGCCGAAGGTGCCGCTGTCGTTGCCGCCTGTGGTGATGCCGCTGGTGCCTGTGGTGATGCCGCTGCTGTTGCCGCTGTTGCCGCCGTTGCTGCCTGTGGTGATGCCGCTGGTGCCTGTGGTGATGCCGCTGCTCTTGCCGCCTGGGGTGCCGCCGTTGCTGTCTGTGGTGATGCCGCTGGTGCCGGTAGTGATGCCGTTGCTGCCGCTGCCACTGTTGCTGCCGCCCGTCCCTCCAATGTTGTTGCCACCTGCGCCGCTGTTGGCGGGACCGGCCGGAAGAAGAAGTTCGTCGACGCTCTTGGGGCCTGGGTGATTCTCCGCATAGCCGTTGCCGTACGGGAATGGAAGCTGATCGGTGCCGGCGGCCTTCCTGCTCAGCTCTTCACCGGTGGGTGGTTGTGACGGGGGTGGGCTGAACTTTGCGCCGTTGTCTTGCAGCCACTTTTGTGCGTCACCCGCAATGCCCAATTCGTTGAACATCTGCTGAGTCGCCGCGACGATCTTACCGATTGCTTCTGAACTGTCTTCGCTGGCTTCAGTGTTGGCAGTTGCGATCAGGCCAATCGCTTCGGCCATCGACTCAGGCGTGTTCTTCGCTACGAGTTCGTCAATCTTGGGGTTATACCGGTCGGCGATGTTGGTCAATTTTCGGCGGAGTTCATCACCGGCGTTGGCGACACTGCGACTAGCGGTGCTCTTGCTTCGACAGTGCTCTGCGGCGTTCGCTAGACGGTTGTAGCCGATTCGTAGCCGAATCAGCTCGTCTTCTGTCGTTTGTCCGCTGTTTCTCGCGCTTACGCCGTCTGTGAATGCCCGGAGTTCTACAGCCTCGTGCTCTTTAGCGCTCGATTGGTCTGACCAGTACTGGATACCGCTATGCGGATCAGCCGGCGCTGCGGGCCACCACGCACCTACCAAGTAGGACGACCATTTGCCTGGCGGTAGGTCAGTCGGCAGATCAGTCACCGCATAGTTCCTTCAATGCGCGTTCTTTGGCGTTTACGGCGTCTACGGCTGAATCGAATCGTGAGTCACCCGCTCTACCGCTGGACGACTCAACAACCAAGCTTTCGTACGACTGCACCACCGCGTTCGCCGCATCGCGATAGGTAGATTCCAATGCGGGGTTGGATGCCGCGCTTTCGACGATAAGGGCACCGTTCACCAAGGCGATACGTCCAAAGCCTGCGTCGGGTCCGTTGGTCTCGATATGGACAGCGTCCATGGCCGGTTTGAGCTGACCACATAAGTCGGCCTTGGCGGCCGTCTTTTGGGCCGTCGAATAGGTCGGGCCGGCCGGGACTCGAGTGAGCGCCACGATTGCCAGGATCATCGAGGCAATACCCAACAATGCGCCAAGGGCCGCGTACACTAGGGCAGACCGCTGGCGCGGCTGACCAGTTGGTGATGCTGGCCAGGAGGGCGAGGGCATGGTCACATTGCGGATGGTAGCCCTCAACGCGATTTCGCGTTTACATCCTGATTGGAACCCGCGCCATCAGGCCAGTGGGGAATCTCAAGCTGTCGCCTCAGCGGTTTGGCGTCGCGATGCCCGACTCTGACCGGCGTGATCGCACGCTCCAACCATGGGCTGAGACCGGCGTATCGGGGTAGCTTCAGCCTGCGTCGATCTCCTACCGAAGGCGGTTAATCGCCGCAGAGCTCCTGCATCGCGCGAGCGTTGGCGTTGGTCTCGGAAACCACCGCTTCGAGTTCCGGGTCGCCGCCTTCTTTGCCGGTAGCAACCGCCACGAGCGTTTGGTAGGTGAGGGCGAGCGCGCGAGCTGCATCGCGATACTTAGGGTCTAGGGCGGGGTCCGCCGCGGCCGTCTCCAGGATGAGGGCGCCGTTCGTTGCGGATAGCCTCCCGAGCGCAACGTTGTCAGGCGTGTTCGTCTCGATGTGTTCCGCATGAGCCGCAAGCCTGTAACTGTCGCAGAGACGCTTCTTGGCGTCGGCTTGCTGCGCGGCCGTGTAATGCGGCGCTGACGCGTCTGCTGATCGGGTTAGCGAAATGATCGCCACGATCAATGCCGCGACTGATAGCAAGGCAGCCAGCGCCGCGAGTACCACCGCAGTGGATCGCCGAGGCGTCGGAACGGGAGGAGGTGTGGGCCAAGGAGGTGGTGTCATGGTCACATTGCGGATGGTAGACCCCGACTACGACCTGGGGTCCCTGAATGGCGCCCCCCTACCGCCCCAACGGCTTATAGAACACCAGCCCATTGCCCTTGTTGTCGTAGACCACCGCCCGGCGCTCGTGCGCATCGTCGTAGGGGCCCTTGACGATTCCGCCGCCACTGGCCTCGATCGCTTTCGCCGCACCGTCTACGTCGTCGGTCTTGATGCCGACCACCACCTGCCCGTGGATGGGGTGGTCCACCGCGGTCGCCAATGCCAGCGTCACCGACCCGCCGTCAAGCGCGGCGAAGTGTGCGCCGTCGCGAAACTTCAGTGGCATGCCCAGGGTCTCGCTGTAGAACTTGATCGACTCGTCCAGGTCGTCGGTGGATAAGACGATCATCCGAATGTCGTGGTCGCTCATTGCTACCTCCTGTGGATTCGGTCTCGGTCCAGGTTAGGCCCGAGATAGCGTCATCGGGTGGGTAAACGCCTTGCCGCTTTGGTCATCACGCTCGTCCTTGTCGCAGTGCTGGTCAACGCCATGGTCACCGACCGCATCGCGCGGGCTGCCGAGCCGTTCGCGCAGGGGCGGGTGCTGGAGCTGCCCGGACCGGATCTCAACGTCCGCGAGTACGGCCCGGGTGGGGACCGCGCCATCGTGCTGCTGCACGGCTATTCGGCGTCGATCCAGTGGTGGGAGGCGGTGGCGCCCGCGCTGGCAAACACATCGCGGGTGGTCGCGATCGATCTGGTCGGCCATGGCGGGTCAGAGGCCCCGAGCGACGCCGCCCCCTACAGCGCCGAAGGCCAGGCGACCGCCGTGCGCCAGGCGCTCGATGCCCTGGGGGTGCGGCACGCCGTGCTGGTCGGGCATTCGATGGGTGGGACGGTGGCCACTGCGCTGGCCGAGAGCGCACCGGAGCTGGTGGACCGGGTGATCGTCTCCGACACGCCCGCGGCGCTGGGGATGACCGCGATGCCCGCGCTGGGCAACGCGGTGTGCTGGCCGGTGCTCGGAGCCGCGGTCGATAAGTTGCGCAGCGTCGATGCCGTCGACAAGAGCTCGCTGCAGACCGGCTTCGCCGCCGACTTCCCGGTTCCCGCGTTGGCCTACCGTTCGTTGAAACGGATGACCCACAACGCATTGTGTGACGCCAAGACCGCGGGTCGTATCAACGAACAGCGAGCGGTGGCCGACCGGCTGGCGGGTCTGGGCAAGCCGGTGCTGGTGGTCTGGGGTGACAGTGATGTGCTGACTCCGACCGTCCAGAACATCGACCGCTATCGTCAGGCCGGACTGCAACCGGTCGTCATCGCCGGATCAGGCCACAGCCCCCTAGTCGAGAAACCCAGTGAATTCGTCAGCACGATAAACGAATTCGCCCGCGGGGCCAAGAAAACCTAGGTCCGCCAGGTCTCGCGTGCTACCCGGTGGAAGTTTCCGCCGAGCACGGCATCGATGTCGCCGACTGTCCAGCCGCGGTCCAACAGGTGCCCGCGCAGCCCCAGCCAGGTCTCCGGCGGCATCCACTGGATCGGACCCCAGCGGGTGTAGCTCTCGTCGAACAGCTGCGGGTTGGCCAGCAGCTCGGCATTGAAATCGGCGTGGTCGAAGGAGTAGTCGGTGCTCACACCAACGTGCTCGATGCCCACCAGCTCGACCGCGTACTCCAGATGGTGCGCTACCGCGTCGAGCGTTGGAGTGTTGGGGCCCAAGAAGATTCCCACCGCGGTGATGCCGACGACGCCACCGGTGGCCGCGCACGCCCTGGCCTGATCGTCGGTGATGTTGCGGGGGTGATCCCACAGTGAGCGCATACACGAATGGCTGTAGACGACCGGGCAGGTCGAAACCGCGCACATATCCAGGCCGGTGCGGGCGCTGCAGTGCGAGCCGTCGGGGACCATGCCCACGGCGTTCATCTCGGCGACGATCGCGCGGCCCCACGCGGTCAGACCGGAGTCCACGGCGTCCAGACAGCCGCTGCCGGCGCGGTTGGCGTGGTTGTAGGTGGGCAACAGGGTGCGGACGCCGTGCTCGGCCAACACGGCCAGGTTGGTCAGATCGTCGTCGAGCGGGTTGGAATCCTCCAGGTCGAACACCACCGCGATGCCGCCGGCAGCGGTGATCGCGTCGACGTCGCTGACGGTGGCCGCCACCGTGAGATTCGGGTGGGTGTCGATGGCGCGGCGAAAGTGCCGCAGCAGGGCCAAGGTGTCGGCCAAGCGCTGCGGGGCGTAGCCCGCGTTCACCGACAGCAGCACGCCGACGGAGTGCTGGTAGCGGGTCAGCGGGGCCACCTCGGCGTTGTCCTGCAACGGCAGGCAGGTGTGCTGGTCCCACAGCAGCGTGCTCATAGCCGCTGATCTTGCTCTGCGCACCGCCCGAATGCGACGCATTAATCTAGCTCCATGGCAATCGACTCGCGGCCCGCGTTGAAATCGGACATCCCCTCGCTGGCGCAGGCGTTGGGGCGCGCGTTCTACGACGACCCGGTCTCCATGTGGCTGCTTCCCGACGACGAAGCCCGCACCGACCAGTTGACGACCTTCTTCGGCACCTCCACGCGGGTTCATCATCTGGCGGGCGGCGGCGTCGAGGTGGCCGACGACGGCGCAGTCGTCGGGGCGGCTGCGCTGTGGGACCCGCCGAATCGCTGGAAGCAGTCGATCTGGTCGCAGCTGCGCATGGTGCCGTCGTTGTTCCGGTCCTTGGGCTTCCGACTCACGCAAGGCCGCGCGCTGACCGACCTGTTGGATGCCAACCACCCCGAGGAACCGCACTGGTACCTGGCGGTGATCGGCAGTGACCCGTCCGTGCGGGGCCGCGGCTTCGGACAGGCCGTCATGCAGCCGCGGCTGGATCGCTGCGATGCCGAACTCTGCCCGGCCTACCTGGAGTCCAGCAAGCACGAAAACGTGCCGTACTACGAGCGTTTCGGCTTCCGGGTGATCGGCGAGATCAATGTCCCCAACGGCGGGCCGACGCTGTGGAAGATGTGGCGGGAGCCGCAGACTCCGTAGCGGTCAGTCGCTGACCGAGCCGCCGAGTCGTTCGGCGGCGGCGATGTAGTCCTCGACGAACTCGAACACCACGTCGCGCGCGGGCTTCACCTTGTTCATCAGCCCGACACCCTGGCCGACGAAGTAGGTGGACAGGGCTTGTGCCCCAGCGTGTCCGGTAGCGGCCAACTTGTCGATGCGACGCAGTGTGGGTTCGGCGATCATCGACTGCAGTGGAAGTGGCAGGGTTGGGTGGCCCTTGTCGTTGGGCCGCCACGCGTCAGTCCAATCGGAGATCAGTTGGCGCGCGGGCTTGCCGGTACGTCCGGTGGAGCGAATGGTGTCGCGCGAGGTGGCCGCGAGCATCTTCTGCACGGTGTGCGGGGCGGTTTCGGCCTCCTCAGTGGTGAGCCATACCGAGCCTGTCCACGCGCCGGCGGCACCCAAGGCGACGCAGGCCGCCATCTGCCGACCGGTGACGATCCCACCGGCGGCAAGCACGGGCACCGCGTTGTCGATGGCCTCGATGACTTCGGGAACCACGACCAGCGTGGATACTTCGCCGCAGTGGCCGCCCGCCTCGGTGCCCTGAGCGACGATCAGATCCACGCCCTGCGCGACCTGCTTGAGGGCGTGCTCTTTGGCGCCGACGAGCGCGGCGACCGGGATCCCGTTGTCCTTGCCGGACTTGATCATGTAGTCCGGTGGCACGCCCAGGGCGTTGGCCATCATGCGGATGGGGTGGGCGACAGCGACTTCGAGCAGTTGTTCGCCGTTGCTACCGGCGAGCATGGCGGATCCCAACCGGGGCTTCTCATCGGGCTCGATGTCATGCTGGGCCAGCAGGTCGGCGATGAACGCCTTGAACTCATCGGGGATCCGGTCGGACAGTTGGCGGCCGGACAGGTTCTCGCCCTTGCCTTCGAATTTGGCGGGCACGATGATGTCGATGCCGTAGGGCTTTCCCTTGACCTGCTCGTCGATCCAGGTCAGTTCCTGATCCAACTGCTCAGGGGTGTAGGCGGCGCCGCCGAGCACACCGAAGCCGCCGGCGTTGGTCACCGCGGCAACCACGTCGCGGCAGTGGCTGAAGGCGAAAAGCGGGAAGTCGATGCCGTACTGCTCGCAGATGGGTGTCTTCACGGCGTCGCCGCTCCTTCGGTCAGTGGGGATCGAGAAGGGTGCCTGGCCCCGCGGGGTGAGGCAGTTGCAGCGACGTTATCGCAGCACAGGCGAAGCGGCGCATCTGGTATGGCTCTCGACCGAAACACCGATGCCGCAAGGTCATTGACCATGCGGCATCGGTGCGCGAAGGGTTATCAGCCCACCAGCGCGTCGAGCAGTCCCGACAGGCCGGAGTCGCTGAGGTCGGGAGCCGACAAGCTGTGGTCGGCCAACAAGGACTCGATGATGGTGGCCTCGGAGCCTCCCGGGGGCGGCAACGGCGCGTCGGTCGGCTGAATGACTCCCGCGCCGGTCAGGTAGGCAACGCCGCGGGCCATCAGTTGCAGCGCATCCACTGACAGACCACCGAAGAAGTCGTTGACCTGCTGGGCGGCTTGGGCCAGTCCGCTGATCAGGAAGATGTCCTGGTCGACGATTCCCTGCAGGAACTTGTCGATGTCGGCGACCACACCGTTGAGCAGGTACGGGATGGTGGCGACGACGGTACGGAGGCCCAGGGCGAGGTCGTTGCCGATGTTCGGGTAGCCATACATCGCGATTGCGTCGGTAAGCGACTGCTTGAGGTCGACCGGCGAGACGATGCTGTTGACGATGCTGGGGTCGGTGAACATCGGGGAGCCGTCGAAGTCCGACCGCAGCGGGACGCCGAAGAGCTGCAGGATGGTCGGGGTGATGTCGGCGATCGAGTAGTTCAGGTTCTGGCTGCCGTCGGTGGCGTTGTCGCCGGCCTGGTCGAAGATGACGAACTGGGTGGTCTCATTCGGCGACTGGAAGCCATGGCCGAAGCCCAGCGACATCTGGTGGCCGTGGTCGGTGGTGATGATGATCGACCAGTCATCGCCGGTCTCGCCCCTGGCGTAGGCGACCGCATCCAAGATCTGCTGGATGTTGGCGCCGACGTTGATGACGGCCTGGGCGTACTCGGCCGACCCGCCGCCGTAGGAGTGTCCGGCCTCGTCCGCCTGCACCTGGTAGGAGAAGATGAAGTTGTCGATGTTCGGGTTGGTCGTGGTCGCCAGGATCTGGGCGATGGTCTGCGACGTAACCTCTGCGTCGGTGTCGGCCCAGCTGTTCTGGAACGGGACGAACAAGTTGTTGTCGGCCCCATAGCCGCCCGCGGCGGCCATGTCGTTGATGTAGTCCCAGTCGGCGATCACCGTGGTCTCGATGTCCGGGTTGTGGTACTCGAGCAGGTTGAACACCGTCGGCCACTTGTCATACGGTTCGGGCTCGAACACGTTGTTGATCACACCGTGCTTGTCGTCCCACACCCCGGTGAGGACCGTCGACCACGACGGACCGGAGATCGTGGTGTGGTTGACCTCGGTCGCGGCACCGGTGATGCCCTGGTCCATCGCGGTCTTGAAGCCGCTGTCCTCGTTGTAGGCGTACTCCAGGATCTTGGAGAGGTTGGTGCCGTCAGTGCCGATCAGCAGCACATGCTGGGCGGCAAGCAGCCAGTCGGCTGTCGTTGCGGACAGCCCCGCCGGCGTCCCGACGACGGAGCCTGTGCCGGCGACCAGGCCGGCGACGGCCACACCACTGAGGAACTTTTTGAGTGTTGTCACGGTCGGACTCCCCCGTCGAGTTGTGCGAGCCAATTGGGCGCAAGACTAACAGTTACCCAAGCGAAAACTCAGCTTTCTGCCCGAAATTACTCATTTGCGCAGGGTGTTACTGAGGAGGCCAGTGGGTTATCTCACCCGACGGGGCGGGTGTCAGACGAGTTGTATCAGTTCAGCAGGGCGTCCACGTCCAGCAGCAGGGGAAGCTCGGAGCCGTCCAGGTCGGGGGCGCTGAACGCAGGGTCGGCCAGCAAGGTTTCCAGCGATCCGGTGAACTCGGCGGCGCCGGGAAGGGGCAGCGGGGCGTCGTTCGGCGCAATGACACCTGCTCCGGTCAGGTATGCGACAGCGCGGCCTAACTCGTTGGCCACGTCGATCACCAGCCCGCCGACGGTGTTGAACACCCACTGGGCGCCCTGGGCCAGCCCGCTGATCAGGAAGATGTCCTGGTCGATGATTGACTGCAGGAAGTTGTTGACCGGGGGGAAGGCCCAGTCCCGGAGGAAGTAGCCGGCACCGCCGGCCAGCGCACGAAGGCCCAGCATGAGGTGGGTGCCGATGTCGGGATAGCCGTAGGTGTCGATTGCGGCCTGCAGCGCCGCCCTCAGGTCATCGGGGAAGACGGTGCTGTTCAGCAATTCCGGGTCGAGCTGCATGGGGGTGCCGTCGAAGTCCGACCGCATGGGGATGCCGAAGGCCTGCAGAATCGTGGGCACGATGTCGACGGTCTGGTAGGCCAAGTTCTGGGCACCGGCCTGGTCCTCGTTCCCGGCCAGCGAGAACATGATGAAACTGGTGGTCTCGTTGGGTGACTGGAGTCCGTGCCCGAGGCTGAAGCCGGGCAGCTCCGGATTCGCCTGGTGGCCGTGGTCGGTGGTCAGGATGATGGTCCACTTGTCGCCGGTGGCCGCCTCCGCCTGAGCGACTGCCTCCAGGATCAGTTTGAGGTTGGCGCCGACGTTGATGACGGCCTGCGTGTACTCGTCCGACTCGGCGCCGTAGGAGTGTCCGGCATGGTCGACCTGGGACTGGTAGGCGAACATGAAGTTCGAGATGTCCGGATTGGTGGTGGTCGCGAGAATCCGGGAGATGGTCTCGTCGGCTGTCAGCGCGTCCATCTCGGCCGACGTGGAGCCCCCGGAAATGCCGATGATGTTGTCAGCGGGGTAGTTGCCCGTGGAAGCCATCTCGGTGAACAGGCCCCGGCCGGAGATGACCGTGGTCTCGATTTCCGGCTTGTTGTACTCGATCAGGTTGAACACCGACGGCCAGGTTGTGTACGGCTCCGGACGGTAGATGTTGCTGACGATCCCATGCTTGTCGTCCCACACCCCGGTGAGGATGGTCGACCATGACGGCGTGGACAGCGTCTGGTGGCCGGTCAGGCTGGTGATGGCGGTAATGCCCCGGTCCGCCAGCATCTTGAAGCCGCTGTCGTCGTTGAAGGCGTACTCCAGGATCTTGTCGATTCGGGTTCCGTCGGTGCCGAGCAGCAGCACATTCTCGGCGGCCAGCAGCCATTCGGCGGTCACCGAGGACAGACCCGGCGGTGTCCCTGCTGTCGCGGCTCCCGTTCCAGCAACCAGGCTGGCCACGGCCGTAGCGCACAGAAACTGCTTGACCTTCGTCACGATCGGGTCTCCTCGTTGGAGTGGTTGGTGTTGCTGCCGTCGCTTCGGCGGATCAGCCCAGCAGAGCCTCGACATCGAGCAGCTGCGACAGGTCGGCGGCCACCAGGGACAGATCGGAGAACTCGGCGCTGCCCGGCGCCGGCAGCGGCGCGTCTTCGGGCGCGATCACACCCGCCCCCAACAGGTGCGCGGCTCCCATTGCCAGCGTGTTGGTCACGGTCACCGTCAGACCGCCGAAGAAATCGTTGATCTGCTGGGCGACCTCGGCCAGCCCACTGATCAAGAAGATGTCCTGGTCGACGATCCCCTGCAGGAAACCGTCGATCTGGTGCATGAACTTGTCGATGAAGTACGGCACGGACCCGATCACAGTCCGGATGGCCAGCTCGATATCGTTGCCGATGTTCGGGTAGCCGAACATCGCGATCGCGGCGGTGAGTGCTTGTTCGAGATCGACAGGCGTGACGTTGCTGTTCAGGACGGTCGGGTCGTCCACCAGCGAGACGCCGTCGAAGTCCGAGCGCAAGGGGATGCCGAACAGCGACAGGATCGTCGGCGTGATGTCGGCTGTCGAGAAGTTCAGGTTCTGGCTGCCGTCGGAGGCGTTGTCGCCCGCTTGGTCGAAGATCACGAACGACGAGGTCTCGTTGGGCGACTGGAAGCCGTGGCCGA
The DNA here is from genome assembly GCF_900604305.1 of Mycobacterium sp. P7213. Lineage (NCBI taxonomy): Bacteria > Bacillati > Actinomycetota > Actinomycetes > Mycobacteriales > Mycobacteriaceae > Mycobacterium > Mycobacterium sp. P7213. Next base: position 20,121 of record NZ_UWOA01000042.1, on the reverse strand, counting down.
TGCTGAGACCGGGCAGGGTCACGGTCTGCTGGTGGCCGTGGTCGGTGGTGACGATGATCGACCAGTCGTCGCCGGTGATCGCCTGCACCTGAGCGATCGCGGCCAGGATCTGTTGGAGATTGGCCCCGAGATTGATGATGGCCTGCATGTACTCCTCCGACCCGCCGGCGAACTCGTGTCCGGCGTGGTCGGCCTGGCTCTGGTAGGAGAACAGGAAGTTCGAGATGTCATCCGGGTTGTCCGCGGTGCCGAGGATCTGGGCGACAGTGAGCGCGGTGACCGCAGCGTCGCTGTCGGCCGGGCTGTCCCCGGCGGGCACGAAGACGTTGTTGTCGACCGAATATCCGCCGGCGTCGGCCAACTTGTTGAGGTACTCCCAATTGCTGATGATCGTGGTCTCGATCTCCGGCTTGTTGTACTCGATCAGGTTGAACACCGACGGCCACGCGTTGTAGGGCTCGGCCCGGAACACGTTATTGAAGACCCCGTGCTTGTCGTCCCACACGCCGGTGAGGATCGTCGACCACGAAGGCCCGGAGAGGGTGGTGTGGTTCACTAGACTGGTGGCGCCGGTGATGCCCTGGTCCATGGCGGTCTTGAACCCGCTGTCGTCGTTGTAGGCGTACTCCAGGACCTTGGAGAGGTTGACGCCGTCGAGGCCGATCAGCAGCACGTGCTCGGCGGTGAGCATCCAGTCGGCAGTCACCGTCGACAGGCCCACCTGGGCCCCTACCGCTGCTCCTGTTCCCGCAACCAGACTGGCGACGGCCGTAGTGCACAGAAACTGCTTCACCTTTGTCACGATCGATTTCCCTCGCCGAAGTTACGCGGACCACTGGGCGGCAAGCCTAGCAGCCGGTCCCCAGGAAAAATTCAGCTTCATGCCGAATTTCCCTCATTTGCCCAGAAAGTTACTGAGGAATCTGCGGTAGCCGTACAGGTGCGGCGCCGCGGACATGGCTCCGCCCCACCGGCCGGTGCTGCCTGAAGCCGGTGATGCCGGCCGGCTTCCCAGGGGTGTTCCGTGCGGCGGGGCGCCCCGCTCAGGGCTTGCTGCGCCAGCCGCCCGCGGCAACCGCGATCATCCGGAGTTGTTTGACGGCAACGGCTTTGATCTCGGCCAGGCTCTCGGCATCCGGGGCGTCTTCGATGGCCTCCGCGGTGACGATCATCGCGTTGACGAACAGTCCCGCCAGGACGTTGAGATCCTCGGAGCTCCAGGCATTGAACCCGGGGAAACGCGCCAGATCCGTGGCCAGCTCGGAGGTGATCAACCGGATCTCGGTGCGGATCGCGTAGCGCAGCACGGTCATCCCGCTGAAGCGTTCCCGGTTGATAAACCGCCAGTACTCGTGACGGGAGGCCACGCTGTTGACCAGGACCTCCACCGAGGACTCGATGACCCGGCTGGGGTCCACCCCGCCGGTGCGGGCGTCGCGCAGTGTCTCGCGCAGTGCTCGAAACGATTCGTCGATGAGCACCAGGCCCAGGGCATCCATCGACTCGAAATGCCGGTAGAAGGCGGCCGGCACGATGTGGGCGGCGCGCGTCACCTCGCGCAGGCTCAGGGCGCTGAAGCTGCGTTCGTCCAGCAGGGTGAGCGCCGCGTTGATGATCGCGCGCCGGGTGGCTTCCTTGCGTTCCTCGCGGGAAACGCGCTCCGGCAGTTCGGGGCGGGGCGCCCGTTCGGGGCGGGAGACACGGGGAGGCCGTTCGGGCCGTGGTGGCCGCGTGCGCCCAGACCGTGAATTCGGAGTACGACTGTTCACTGTTGTGAAGCGTAACACAACCGGCGAACAGCCCTTGACTGTTCGTAAACAAGTGTTCACTGTGTACATATGTTCACTCAAACTTTGACGCGGCGGGTCCTGGGCTCCAGCCTGGTCGATCTGCTCACCGGCCCGCACGGGGTCGACCGCTACACCGAGCTGGTGTCACCGACGTGGACCCGCAACGACGCCCGCGCCCGGGTCGTCGAAGTCCGGCGTTCCACCCCGCGCAGCGTGACCCTGATCCTCGAACCCAACGACGCGTTCGGCTGCTTCCCCCGCTTCCGAGCAGGCCAACACGTCAACCTGTCGGTCGACATCGACGGGCGTCGGCGCACCCGGTGCTACTCGCCGGCGAACGCCGAGGGGCAACGGCTCCTCGAGCTCACCATCGGCCGCCACGAAGGGGGCCTGGTCTCCGAGCATCTGTACCGCAACGCGCGGCCCGGCATGGTCGTCGGACTGGAGAACGTCGGCGGAGACTTCGTGCTCCCGGCGATCCGCCCCCGGCGCATTCTGCTGATCTCCGGTGGCAGTGGCATCACCCCGGTGATGTCGATGCTGCGCACGCTGGCCGCCGAGCAATATGCGGGCCGCGTGACCTTCATCCACTACGCCCGCAGCCGTGAAGAGGCCTGCTACCACGATGAACTTGCCGCCATGCCGCGAGTGCGGGTCCTGCACGGCTACACCCGCACTCCCGAAGACGGCGACCTGCAGGGCTACTTCAGCGCCGAGCATCTTCAGGCCGCCATGCCGAACCCCGAAGCGGTGTACGTGTGCGGGCCGCCGGCGCTGGTGACGGCCGTGCGCGAGCAGTGCCCCGACGCGATCTCAGAGAGCTTCGTACCCCCGGTCTTCACGGTTCCGGCCGACCCCTCCGGCGGGCAGGTCAGCTTCCTCGGCAGCACCGTGTCGGTGGTCGACGACGGCCGAACCCTGCTGGAGCAGGCCGAAGCGGCCGGACTGCAACCGGCCAGCGGATGCCGCATGGGTATCTGCCACAGCTGCACGTGCCGCAAAACCGGTGGCGCGGTGCGAAACCTGATCACCGGCGCGATCTCCACCGCCGAAAGCGAAGACATTCAGATCTGCGTGTCGGTTCCCGTCGGTGACGTCGAAATCGACCTGTAGAAAACGAAAGGAGCCAATCATGACTCAGTCAGTCCTCGAGCAGCCGCAGACCGAGCAGCCACAGGCGCTCGAACAGCCGCAGGTTCTCCAACGATCGGATCTGCCGGCAAATCTCGATGCCTTCGGCGCCGAGCTCGACGCGCTGCGTCAGCGCGTCCTCGACGACCTCGGCGAGCGCGACGCCGACTACATTCACCGGATCATCAAGGCGCAGCGCACCTTGGAGGTCGGCGGACGCGCGTGTCTGTTCTTCAGCATCATCCCGCCGGCCTGGCTGGCCGGCACCGTGATGCTGGGATTGTCGAAGATCCTCGACAACATGGAGATCGGCCACAACGTCATGCACGGCCAGTACGACTGGATGGGCGAACCGGCGTTGTACGGCAGGGACTTCGAGTGGGACAACGCCTGCCCGGCAGACCAGTGGCGGCACTCCCACAACTACATGCACCACACCCACACCAACATCGTCGGGATGGACCGCGATGTGGGCTACGGCATCCTGCGGATGAGCGACAAGCAGCCCTGGGAGCCCTACTTCTTAGGTAACCCGCTCTACGCCTTCCTGCTGATGGTCCTGTTCCAATATGGCGTGGCGGTGCACGAACTGGAGGCCGAGCGCATCCGGGCCGGCGAGATCGGATTCGTCGACAAGAAGGAGATGCTGCTGGAGACCTGGCAGAAGGTACGCCGCCAGACCCTCAAGGACTACGTCGCCTTCCCGCTGCTGGCCGGGCCGTTCGCGCCACTGGTGTTCGCCGGCAACTTGACCGCCAACCTGATGCGCAACGTGTGGTCCTACATGATCATCTTCTGCGGGCATTTCCCTGACGGCACACAAGAGTTCACCGTTGAAGAGACCGAGAACGAGTCCCGCGGGATGTGGTACTACCGTCAGATCCTCGGCTCGGCGAACCTGACCGGCGGCAAGTGGTTCCACATCTTCAGCGGCAACCTGTCATTCCAGGTGGAGCACCACCTGTTTCCCGACCTGCCGGCGCACCGCTACGCCGAAATAGCGCCGCAGGTGCGGGAGATCTGCGAGCGCTACGGAGTGCCCTACAACACCGGCCCGCTGCTCAAGCAGTTCGGCAGCGTGGTCCGCAAGATCTGCAAGCTGGCGCTGCCCTGGAACTAAAAAGCGGCTCAGTCCACCCCGATGGTGACTTCAGTCGACTTGATGAACACCGTCGCGGGCTGGCCGACCTTGAGGTCGAGATCGAGGGCGGCCTCGCGGGTGACCGACGAGGTGATCACCTGCTCACCGCCGTCGAGCCGGATCTTGACCACGGCCATGACGGCGCCGACATCGAGATCGGTGATGGTTCCGGTGAGTTGATTGCGCGTTGAGAGCTGCATGGTGGTCCTCTCCGATTCTCGGTGACCGATGGATCAACCGTAGATCAGGCTCGGGGTCCCAGCAGGGCAATCGACGCGTCGATGGCCGGCTCGGTGATGATGCCGATGTCGGCGCCGTCCTCGACGGCCAGCGCGGTCAGCTCCCGCAGGCCGCCCAGCAGAATCACCGCCAGCGCCGGACTCAGCGCCGGCAGATTCGCGCGGCGAAATCCCGGACTGCCGCTGAGTTCGATCAGCAGGTTCGACATCAGCTCTAGCCCGCGGCGCTGCGCCGGCCGGGCCACCTCGCCGAGGGAAGGCATGTCGCGGATCCAGCTCAGCGTGATCGCCGGCCGGGACCGGATCTGGGTGACGTAGGCCTGTACCGCCTGGCGGATCTGGACCTGCCAATCGGCCTCGGGATCCACCTCGGTCCTGATACGTAGCGCCAGTTCCTCGTTGTCCACCCGCAGCAGTTCCAGGAGGCACTCCTCCTTGCTGGCGAAGTGGTCATAGAAGGTGCGTTTGGAGGTACGGGCCGCGCGCACAATCTCGGCGACAGTGCTGGCCCGGTACCCGCGCTCGGCGATCGAATCGGCCAGCCCGTCGAGCAGTCGGCGCCGGTAGGGGTCGGCAGTGTTGGCCGCCCGGGTATCGACCGCAGCCACCGTCATCGCCGTACCTCCCCTACGCCTAGGTCTTGCCACTCGTTGGTACTAAAGAGTACCGTGTCCCGCATGCATTGGTACGCTTTGGTACCAGGTATCACGTCGGGAGGCGTCGCATGACCCACACGGTTGCCAGCACGGCCGCGGACGCCGCTGCGGCACAGGTTCACCCGGCCATCAACCTGCCGCCCGGCCCGCGCGCGTCCAAGCTGACCGCGGGAGTGCTGTTCATTCTGTCCCGGCGCCGGGCGCTGCAACGCCTGACCCGTCGATACGGTGCCGCCTTCACCATTGACGTTCCGCTGTTTGGGCCGACGGTTTTCGTGACCGACCCGGAATTGGCCCGGCAGGTGCTGCTGACCAGCCCGGACGACCTGGGCAACATCCAGCCGAACCTGTCGCGGATCCTCGGCAGGGGGTCGGTGTTCGCCCTCGACGGCGCGGCGCATCGGCGCCGGCGCAACTTGCTGAGCCCGCCGTTCCACGGCAAGAGCGTGCGCGCCTACGAGCAGATCATCGTCGAGGAGACCCTGCGCGAGATCGCCGGCTGGCCCACCGGAAAGCCCTTCGAGACCTTCGGTCCGATGAACAGGATCACGCTCAATGTCATCCTGCGGACCATCTTCGGCGCCGAAGGCGCCGAACTGGATCAGTTGCGGGCGATCCTGCCCAAGTGGGTGACGCTGGGCTCTCGGCTGGCGGCCTTGCCGATCCCGATTCGCCAGTACGGCCGGTTCACCCCGTGGGGCCAGCTGGAGGCATGGCGTGCCCACTACGACGTCATCCTGGACAAGCTGATCGCCGATGTGCGAGCCGACCCCGATTTCGAGAACCGGTCCGACGTGCTGACCCTGCTGCTGCGTAGCAACCACGAAGACGGTACGACCATGACCCGCCAGGAGCTCGGCGACGAGCTGCTGACCCTGCTGGCCGCCGGACATGAGACCACGGCATCGACCATGGCCTGGGTCTTCGAGCGGCTGAGCCGCTACCCCCAACTGCTCGACGAACTGACCGCCGAGGCGGACGCAGGCGGGAACAGGTTGCGGCGCGCCACGATTCGCGAAGTGCAGCGGGTTCGCACCGTGATCGACTTCTCCGGACGGCATGTTTACGCGCCCAGCATCCAGATCGGCGAGTGGGTGATCCCGCGCGGCTACTCGGTGATCGTCGCGATCAACCAGCTCCACCAGAACTCCGGCGCGTTCGATGACCCGGAGGCGTTCGACCCCAAGCGCTACCTCGACGGCAGCCCGTCGGCGTTCGAGTGGATGCCCTATGGCGGCGGCACCCGGCGTTGCCCGGGCTCGACGTTCGCCAACCTGGAGATGGACGTGGTGTTGCGGACGGTATTGGAGCGCTTGGCCATCGAGCCCACCACCGCGCCCGGCGAGAAGTTCCACTCCCGCGGCGTGGCCTTCACGCCCAAGAAGGGCGGTCGGATCACGGTACGCCGCCGGGACTGATCCCGGCTAGCGCTGCGGCTGCAGCTGCCAGTTCGGCCGGATGTAGTGGCAGGTGTAGCCGTTCGGGAACCGCTCCAGGTAATCCTGATGCTCCGGTTCGGCCTCCCAGAAGTCCCCAGCGGGGCTGACCTCGGTCACCACCTTGCCCGGCCACCGGCCGGAGGCCTCCACGTCGGCGATGGTGTCCAGCGCGATCTGGCGCTGCTCGTCGTCGAGGTAGAAGATCGCCGAGCGGTAACTGGTTCCGACGTCGTTGCCCTGGCGGTTACGCGTGGTCGGGTCGTGAATGGCGAAGAAGAACTCCAGCAGGCTGCGGTAGTCGGTGGCTGTGGGGTCGTAGGTGATCTCGATGGCCTCGGCATGGGAGCCGTGGTGGCGGTAGGTGGCGTTCGGGACATTGGGGTCGCCGGTGTAGCCGACTCGGGTGCTCACCACACCGGGCTGCTTGCGGATCAGGTCCTGCATGCCCCAGAAGCAGCCGCCGGCCAGGATCGCTCTCGGGAAATTGGTCATACCCCGATTATCCGCAGCTATCCGCGAGCCGCCAGCGGATAGGAACGGTAGCTGGTCAACACGGCGCTCGGCTCGCGGTGCGGCGGCGCCTGCGCCGTCAACTCAGGGAAACGGTCGAACAGGGCGAGCAGGCCCAAGCGGATCTGCATGCGGGCCAACGGGGCGCCCAGGCAGACATGCGGACCGAACCCGAATCCCAGGTGGCCGGTCTGCGAGCGGGCCAGGTCGAGCCTGTCGGGGTCGGGAAACATCGAAGGGTCTCGGTTGGCGGCCGCCAGCCCGAGCAGGATCGGTGCGCCCGTTTCGATCACGGTGTTTTTCCCGTCACCGACTTCGATCGGGGCGCCGGCCACTCGGGAGATCATCAGGGCGGGGCTGATCATCCGGACCAATTCGTCAACGGCGTGCGGGGAGTCGGCCAGTAGGCCGCGTTGCCCGCTCTCCTCGATCAGCAGCGCGGCCGCCCCGGTCAGCACGGCGGTGGTGGTGTCATGCCCGGCCGACAGCAAGAAGATGGCGTTGTGCAGCAGCTCGTCGTCCGACACCGGCAGTCCGCTGGTAGCCACCACGGACAGCAGATCGTGGCCCGGGTCGGCGCGGCGTAGCTCCAGTAGATCGGCGAGCAGTGCCTTCATCCCGGCGGCGGCGTCGTCCGCGGCGACGAACACCTCGCGTGAGGCCGCCGGTTCCAGCGCCGCGATCAGCGCCATCGACCAGGTCGCCAGATTGTCCAGTTCGCTGTCGGGCACTCCCAGCAGCGTGGCGATCGCTCCCAGCGGCAACGGCTTGGCGAACTCGGCCACCAGGTCGAAGCCATCGGGGTCCAGGCCGGCCGCCAACGACCGGGCCCGGGCGGCGACTTCGGCTTCGAAGGAGGCCAGCGCACGCGGCGTGAATGCCCGTGACAGCGGAGCCCGCAGCCGGCGGTGATCATCACCGGACCGATAGAACAGGTTGTGTTCCACGTGGGTCAGATACGGGCGGCCCGGATCGAGCTTGCCGCGGTACAGGTTTCGCCGGTCGGTACTGACCCGCCCGTCACGCAGCATCGCCAGCACATCGGCGTAGCGGGTCAGCACCCACAGCCCCTGGCTGTTGCGGTGTACCGGTTCGGCTTCAGCGAACCGTCGCTGGTACGCCAGCGGATCGGCGTGCAGCTCCGGGTCGCGGAAATCGAAGTCGAGCGTGTCCATCAGGTGCGTTCGGCGATCCAGGACGCCACCAGATCCGCGCAGACCGTGCGGCTGTCCGTCGGCTGCTCCAGGTAGTGGTCGCCGGCGATGAAATGGAGCTGCTTGTCGGTGCTGGCCAACGAGTCGTGGATGTGGTGCGCATCGCTGGGGAAGACGCCGGTATCCGCGGTGCCCTGGATCACCAACGAGGGCAACGTGATCCGGCCCAGGTGCGGAGCGCCCTGACAGAACGACGTCTGCAGGCTCCACATGGACAACCAGGTTCGTAGCGTGCAGTGCGCGGCGATGTTGTACGGCGCGCGGTTGGCGCGCCGCGGGTCGCCCAGGTAGCACGAGTTCAGCGGACGGTCCGACGGGTCGAGCGAGGCGTCGAGATAGCGCGGGTCGGCCCACACCCGGTGTACCGAGAAGGATCGGTCGTAGGTGCCACCGGCCTTGAGCCGCTCCAGTTCTGCCTGGGCCCATGCGGTGATCCGGTCATTGCGGTCGCGCTGGGCCTGGCGGTAGCGGGCGATGAATTCCGGGGTATAAGGCGGCGTGTTCTGCTCGGCGTACATGTCCAGCGACGGGTCGCAGGACAGCGGGTCGGTCTCGTCGGTCACCGACGGGTCCATCCAGGCGGTCAGCACCTCCGGGCGTCCGGCGTGGGCCTGGGTGGAAACGTAGAGGTCGCCGGGCGGCAGCGCATTGACCGCATCGGGAACGGGCCCGCCGCCGACTGCGGTGATGTGCGGGTCCACCGACTGCGACTGGTAGGCGGCCATCAACGATCCACCGCCCGAGTTGCCGAGCAAGACGATGGTCTCCACGCCGGCCTGCTCGCGTAACCACTGCACGCCGGCCGCGATATCGAGCAGGGCATGCTCGAGCAGGAACAACGACTCGCCACTGCGATACCGGGTGTTCCAACCCAGGAAGCCGTAGCCGCGTTCGGCGATCAGCGGCGCCAGGTAGTGCTCGGCGAAGTCCACGTTGTAGTGGCTGGCGATCACCGCCACCTTCGGCTTGACGCCGGCCGGGGTCCAGTACAGCCCCTGAGCCGGGTGATAGCCGGCGGGGTTCACCCCCGCCGATGCCGAAGTGAGCGAAACGAATTCGCGGGTTACTGCCACTGCATTACTCCTTTGACCTTGAATCCTGATCGCGCCAGCTCACCGAGCGATACCAAGTGTCGGTGAGCGTCTTGACTGCTGCTTCCTCGTCCAGTTCGCGGCCTGCGACGTCGCCGCCGGCCACCAGCCAGACATAGGTGAAGTGGTTGAGCATGGCGACGATGGCCGACCCGACCAGCTCGGGGTCGGCGTCGGCCGCATAGCCCTTGCGCTGCGCCATCCGCACTGTTTGAGCCACCCACTCGATCGCGTCGGCGCACATGTCCCGCCAGCGCTGGGCGAACTCATCGTTGATCATCGCCAGCTGGAAAACCCCGACCATGACTCCGAGGTGTTCGCGATAGGTATCCCAATGCGCGCGAACCGATTCCTCGATGATGTCGTGCAGATCCTGGCCCGGGTGCAATGCCTGCACCGCACGGCTTTTGGCCGACGCGCGAAAGTCCTCGGCCAGCGACGCCAGCAGGTCTTCTTTGGATTCGAAGTAGTGGTAGAACGACGCGGGCGAGCGTTTGGCGGCCGAGGTGATGTCGGTGATCGTCGTTTTGAAGAAGCCCTTGCGGGCGATCACTTCACGGGCCGCCTGCTCGATGCGCGCCTGGGTGTCGCGACCCCGGACGGTGGGACGGGTGATCGACTCGTCCGCGACCCCGCCGTCCGCGGATGTCATGCCGGCTCCGTCTGGTCCAGGCCGCCCACCAGGTCGGCCAGCAGACGCTCGCCAGTGGGCGTCTGGCCGCCCGCTGCCAGGAAGCGTTGCATCTTCGGCAGCGCCGTACCGCGGGCCAGCATCTGGGCGAACGCGGAGCGCTCCACTGCCAGCCCGGTGGCGATGTCCGGGGCGGCCAGGGTGGCCTTGACGTCGGCGATGTCGGCCAGCGGCACCGTGGCGATGCGCTTCACCAGCCGGTCCAGGAAGGGTCCGACGGCGTCCGCATCCAACGCCCTGTTGACCAGTCCGTAGCGTTCGGCGAGGGCCGCATCGAAGTCGTCGTGGCCGAGGATGACCTCCAGCGCCCGGCCCCGCCCCAGCAGGTGTAGCAGGTGCTGCGGGCCGGAACCGGCCGGGATCACCCCGATTCCGGTCTCGACTTGGTTGAAGACCGCCCGGCCGGTCACCGCGAACCGCAGGTCGAGGTTGACCAGTAGTTCCATCCCACCACCGGCGACCCGCCCGGCGACCACCCCGATGGTGACTTGGTCCAGTGCCCGGAAGGCGCCGACCAAGTCCTGAAAGGAGCCGACGGCAGCCTCGGTGTTCTCGACCGAGGCGGCCAGCAACGCCAGGTCCACGTGGGCGATGAAGAAGTCGGGGTTGGCGCTTTCCAATACCACCACCCGTACATCGCTGCCGGCGGGCGACCGTAGCCAGTTCACCAGCCGCCACAGGTCGCCCATCATGGTGGCGTCCATCAGGTTGATCTCGCCGTGGCCGATGCGGACCCGGGCGATCGGACCGTCCGTGGTGACGGTGAGCGACGTCAGCGAATCGAGCGCCATGCGCGGCCGGCTCAGCCGAGCTGGGTGGTGGTCGTCTTCGACGTGACCACCTTGGGGTCAGCGGCCCGCTCGGTGCTGTTCAGCAACTTGTGTGCCTGCTCCGGGTCGGGTTCGAACCCAGGGGTGTCGCGGCACAGTTCGATCATGATGCCGTTGGGGTCCAGGTAGTACAGCGAGTGGCACCAGCCGTGGTCGACGTCCATCAGCGCCTTGATGCCGGCGGCGTCCATCCGCGCCCGGACTTCGTTCTGTTTCTCCTCGGTGGCCCGGAAGGCGAAGTGGTTCACCCACACCGGCAGTCCGTTCGGACGCGACAACGAGCTGGACCAGTCGGGCTTCTCCCCGACGCCGTGCAGGTCGAAGAACGCGATGCACGAGCCGTCGCCCAGGTCGTAGAAGACGTGCCGGAAGAAGCCTTCTTGCAGGTGCTCGACTTCGGTGTGCACCAGCGGCAGTCCCAGCAGGTCTTCGTAGAAGTGGTTGGTGGCCTCCAGGTCGGCGCAGGCGTAGGCGGCGTGGTGCAGACCGACGGTGGGCTTGGGGGACGTCACAGGCTGCCGAACCTCCTCACGGCCCGCGGTGGGCCGACGGCGTCACGGTAGCACTGCCGGTGAATATAAACCCAGATTCGATTCTGGCCGTGGACCCTCGACAACCTTGCTAGAACGTGTTCTAGTTCTTGGCATGACGAAACCGCAGTTCAGCCGCGCAGAACTCGCGGCCGCATTTGACGTGTTCGAGCAGACCGTCGCTCGCGCCGCCGAGACCCACGACTGGGATGCCTGGGTCGCGCACTACACCCCCGACGTCGAATACGTTGAGCACGCGATGGGCACTATGCACGGCCGCGACGAGGTGCGCAGCTGGATCCGCAAGACCATGTCGACCTTCCCGGGCAGCTATATGACTGAGTTCCCGGCCCTGTGGACCGTCATCGACGAGGACGGCGGGCGGGTCATCTGCGAACTGGACAACCCCATGCGCGACCCGGGCGACGGCACCATCATCAGCGCCACCAACATCTCGATCGTCACCTACGCCGGGGACGGCCTGTGGTCGCGCCAAGAGGACATCTACAATCCGCTGCGCTTCGTCGCCGCGAGCATGAAATGGTGCCGCAAAGCCCAGGAACTCGGCACCCTCGACGACGAAGCGGCCGCCTGGATGAAGCAGTTCGGAGGAAACGCATGAGCCGCAAGCCCAAGCTCGTCATCGGAGCCAACGGCTTCCTGGGATCGCACGTGACCCGTCAGCTCGTGGACGCCGGAGAAGACGTCCGGGTGATGGTGCGCCCCAGCGCCAACACCATCTCCATCGACCACCTCGACGTCACGCGGTTCCACGGCGACATCTTCGATTCGGCCACCCTGGCCGAGGCCATGGCCGGGTGCGATGACGTGTACTACTGCGTCGTGGACACCCGCGCCTGGCTGCGCGACCCGAGCCCGCTGTTTCGCACCAACGTCGAGGGCACCCGCAACGTCTTGGAAGTCGCCTCCCGCAAAGAAATAGCCGCCGGCCTGCGCCGATTCGTGTTCACCAGCAGCTACGCCACCGTGGGCCGGCGTCGCGGTCACGTCGCCAACGAGGACGACATCATCGACCCGCGCGGACTGACGCCCTATGTCCAGTCCCGGGTGCAGGCCGAAGAGCTGGTGTTGCGCAGCGCCGAAGCCGGCCTGCCCGCCGTCGCGATGTGTGTGTCCACCACCTATGGCGACGGCGACTGGGGCCGGACCCCGCATGGTGCGTTCATCGCCGGAGCAGCATTCGGCAAGCTGCCGTTCCTGATGAAGGGGATCGAGCTGGAAGTGGTCGGGGTCGACGACGCCGCCCGCGCGATGATCCTGGCCGCCGAGCGTGGACGCAACGGCCAGCGCTACCTGATCTCCGAGCGGATGATCGCGCTGCAGGACGTGGTCAAGATCGCGGCCGACGAAGCGGGTATGCCGGCGCCGTCGCGGTCGATCTCGGTACCGGCGCTGTACGCGCTGGGCGCACTCGGCAGCCTGCGGGCCGGCCTGACCGGCAAGGACGCCGAGCTGAGCCTGAAGTCGGTGCGGATGATGCGTGCCGAAGCCCCGGTCGATCACAGCAAGGCGGTGCGCGAACTCGGCTGGCAGCCTCGACCGGTTGAGGAATCGATCAGGGAGGCCGCGCGTTTCTGGATGAAGCTGCGCAACGCCAAGAAGCGAGGTTCCCCGGCATGACACACGGCCATTCAGGCAGACGCCCGATACACATCCCGACTGACGAATACCCGATCACCGTGAACCCCACCGGTAGGCGGGTCACGGTGCGGATCGGGGACGAGATCATCGCCGACAGCGCCAACGCGCTCACCTTGCAGGAATCGAATCACCCTGCGGTGCAGTACATTCCGCTGTCCGATGTCAAGACCGACCTGCTGGCCCGCAGTCAGACCACCAGCTACTGCCCTTTCAAGGGCGATGCCGCCTACTTTCATGTCACCACCGCGGCCGGCCGATGCGTCGCCGACGCGATCTGGACCTACGAGCAGCCCTTTGCCGCGGTTGCCCCGATCGCCGGGCACGTCGCGTTCTACTCCGACAAGGCCGACATCAGCGTCGCCGACGCCTGAGGCTCGGCAGAGCTGCTCTAGAGCCCCAGCAATTGCCCGGCGAACCGGGTGTCGGTGTACTCGCGCACCGAGACGATCCGCCCGTCCTGGGTGTCGATGATGTACGCCAGCGGGCTGTCATAGTGCGAACCGTCGGCGGCGCGACAGTCGCCCAGCGCTTCGATCACCACGGTCTCGTGTTCGTTGATACACCGGACCAGCTCCAGGTTGATCCGCAAGCCGGCACGACGCTGTTCGACTTCCAGCCGCAGCTCGTCTTTATCGACGGCCTGACGCGTCAGGATGCTCCACCAGGTGAAGTTGTCGCTGACCAGCGCAAAAATGTCGTCCAGGTCGTCGTCGCCGCAGATGCCCTGGAGAAACATCCATGCCAGTTCCGCCTGCGGATCATCGAATGGGGTGGCCACTCCTCCATCGTGACCGGGCGGCGCGAAGCGGTCAACGACGACCAGCGATACCTATGATCGCGTCATCAGTAATTCGTTTCGCCGTACCGTCGCTTTTCCCGGCCCGGCCAGCCCCGCGCTGACGCTGGGCCCACTGCGCCGCGGGCCGGGCGACCCATGCCTGCAGGTGGTTGACGGCGCCATCTGGCGAACCAGCCTGATGTCCAGCGGACCCGTGACGGCACACATCGTCCAGGTGGCACCCGATGCGGTGGACTGTACGGCCTGGGGTGCCGGCGCCCCGGAGTTTCTGGACGGTGCGCCGGGCCTGTTGGGCGCCCACGACGTCGCGACCGACTTCGCGCCGACCGAGCCGATGGTCATCGCCGCCCATCGTCGCCTGCCGCACCTGCGGCTGGTGCGCACCGGCCGGGTGCTGGAGGCGCTTATCCCGGCCGTGCTCGAGCAGCGGGTACCGGGTGCCGACGCCTTTCGCGCCTGGCGGTTGCTGGTCACCGAGTTCGGATCACCCGCTCCCGGCCCGGCGCCGTCGCGAATGCGAGTGCCGCCGTCAGCGCAGACCTGGCGGAGCATCCCGTCCTGGACGTTCCATCGGGCCAACGTCGACGGCGGGCGCGCGCGCACCATCGTCAGTTGCGCGGGTCGAGCCGATTCCCTGGAACGGCTGGTTTCCCGCCCTGCCGCGGAGGCCCGGACGGCACTGATGTCGCTGCCCGGCGTCGGCGAGTGGACCGCGGCGGAAACCGCGCAGCGCGCGTTCGGCGATGCTGACGCCTTATCGGTCGGCGACTATCACCTTGCGACGATGATCGGCCGCACACTGCTCGGCCTGCCGCTCGACGCGGTGTTCACCGACGAAGCCATGGTCGAACTGATGGAGCCGATGCGGCCGCACCGGCACCGCGTGGTTCGGTTGCTGATCGACAGCGGGCTCGCTGTCAGCAAACGACGCGGGCCACGGCTGGCCGTGCAGCGGATCAGCTCGCTGTAGACGGCTTGCCGGGCGGGTCAGCGGTCGCCGTGGCAAACCTCCCGGAGTCGAGCGCGTCGAGCAACTGGGCGGCGATCCACTCGAACGTCGACGGGTCGCGCGGCAGCAGAGCCTGCTCGTAGCCGATCAGCAGGTAGATCGCCCAGTTTGCGAACAGCTGCGCCGGGCGTTTTTCGTGGAGGACTTCCTGCGCCGATTCGAAGAGGATGTCGAAGCGTTGCTGGTCCACCTCCGCCTGCACCGCGTGCACCCGGGCGTCGGCCGAGCTCCAGGAACGGATGGCGGCTTCGGCCCCGTGGGGCAGGGTCAGGCCGATCTGAATCAGGCTATCGAGGCGCTGCCGCGGGTCGGGTATCGCGCGTACGAACTCCACATGCTGGAGGGTGCGCTCATCGAGCCAGTGTTGAACCAGGTCACGGGTGTAAACGGGCCAGCTGGTGAAGTAGTGGTAGAACGAGCCCGTCGTCACGCCGAGCCGGTTGCAGACTTCGGCGAGCTTGAGGCCGCCGTAGCCCAATTCGGACAGCACTTCGAAACCTGTCTCGAAGTACGCCTGTCGAGAGAGAACCGCGCCCATAAGTCGACTTTAGTTCGCTGGGCTCCGTTGGCATACAGCACGGCTGAGTCTTAAGTGAATCTTGGTAGTTCCGATTTTTCTGGGGTTGGCAGCTACGGCGTGCCACACTTGTTCAGTGCGGGATGCGGTTTTTCGCAGGGTGGGGCGCCCCCGCGGGGCGCGCTCTGGCATGACCAGGGAGCGCATCGTGACAGCCGCGAGCGGCGTCTTCGGCGAGTTCGGCTACCACGCGACAACGTTTCAGGCGATAGCGGAGCGGGCACAGCTGACCCGCCCGGCGATCAACCACTATTTTCCAAGCAAAAAACTGCTGTACCAGGCTGTTCTGACGCAGGCTGAGACCCTGTTCGAGCACGCCGTCGATCAGGCCCGCGCCGAGCCGACTCTGGTCGGACAGTTGGCCTCGGTCATCGTGTGCTTCACCCAACTGGGCGAAGAAGACCGCACAGTGGCGGCGTTTGCGGTGACCGCTGTGGTGGACGCTCAGCGCGACCCAGCGCTGAAGTCATTGGTCGGCGACATCCAGGGCCCGCCGCGGGCGTTTCTGGCCGCGGCGCTCACCGACGCCGTCGACCGGGGAGAGCTGGTCTCCGACTCGGGTATGGGCGAGCTGACCGAGATGCTGTTGGCCGTGTTGTGGGGGATCGCGTTCTATGTGTCGCTGGTCGGCAATCAAGTGGCGGCGGCGGGGGTGGTGGCCACCCTGCAGGCGCTGTTGACCCAGGAACTCTGGCAGTTGCGTCAGCCAGCCGACGGATAAAGTTAATAGCCCGGCTAACTTTCATCGGTACTATCGCGTGCGACACCGGCCGCGACCAAGCGAGGTAACCCGATGAGCGCACTCCGTACCCACGACGACACCTGGGACATCGCCACCAGCGTCGGCTCGACGGCGGTGATGGTGGCCGCCGCCCGCGCGTCCGAGACGGCGAGCGTCGATCCGCTGATCAATGACCCGTACGCCGAACTCCTGGTCGCCGGGGCCGGTACCGGGATCTGGGAGTTGCTGCTCGACGACACGTTGGTCGACAAGGTCGAGGCCATCGACGCCGAGGTCGCCGCGGTCTATCACCACATGCGCAACTACCAGGCGGTCCGGACCCACTTCTTCGACGCCTTCTTCGCCGACGCGGTCGCCGCCGGCATCCGTCAGGTGGTGATCCTGGCCTCCGGGCTGGACTCGCGGGCCTACCGGCTGGACTGGCCTGCCGGCACCACCGTCTACGAGATCGACCAGCCGAAGGTCTTGGCCTACAAGGAGCAGACGCTGACGGCCAACAACGTGACGCCGGCCGCTGAGCGCCGCACGGTGGCCATCGATCTGCGGCAGGACTGGCCGGCCGCGTTGACCACCGCCGGTTTTGATGCCGCGGCCCCGACCGCGTGGCTGGCCGAGGGACTGCTGATGTATCTGCCCGCCGAGGGCCAGGACCGGCTGTTCGACCAGATCACCGCGCTGAGCGCTCCGGGGAGCCGGATCGCGGCGGAGACCGCGGGTAACCACCGCTCGGACGAGCGGCGACAGCAGATGGCGGAACGGTTCAAGAAGATCGCCGAGACGGTCGGCCTGACGCAGAGCCTGGACATCCAGGATCTGATCTACTCCGACGAGGACCGCGCGTCGGTGCGGGGATGGCTCGACGAGCACGGCTGGCAGGCCGCCTCACAGCCCTCCACCGCCGAGATGCGTCGGCTGAACCGCTGGGTCGACGTGTCGGTGACGGACGATGCGGACGCGTTCTCGGAGTTCGTCACCGCAGTGCGCAACTGACTCGGCATGCCCGACCCGACATAGCGGACTCGATTCATCCCCCGTATACAGAGAAGGCCTGGAAGTTGGCGCTAGGCCTTGTCTAGGTCTGTTCTAGCGTGGCGATCGAATCGAGGAAGGAAACTGATGTCCGGAGTGCAGGATCGTGTTGTCGTCGTCACCGGAGCCGGTGGTGGGTTGGGCCGCGAATACGCCCTGACCTTGGCCCGCGAGGGGGCCTGTGTGGTGGTCAACGATCTCGGTGGTGCCCGTGACGGCACCGGTGCCGGGCACAATATGGCCGACCAGGTAGTCACTGAGATCAAAGAGGCTGGCGGCCGGGCCGTCGCCAACTACGACAGCGTCGCCGACGCCGAGGGCGCGGCCAACATCATCAAGACTGCGATCGACGAGTTCGGCAAGGTCGACGGCGTGGTCAGCAACGCCGGCATCCTGCGCGACGGCACCTTCCACAAGATGACGGCCGAGAACTGGGACGCCGTGCTGCAGGTGCACCTCTACGGCGGTTACAACGTGGTGCGCGCGGCGTGGCCGCACTTCCGCGAGCAGAGCTACGGCCGCGTGGTCGTCGCCACCTCCACCAGCGGGCTGTTCGGCAACTTCGGGCAGGCCAACTACGGTGCGGCCAAGCTCGGCTTGGTCGGCATGATCAACACGCTGGCCATCGAGGGCGCCAAGTACAACATCAAGGCCAACGCGATCGCCCCGATCGCGGCAACCCGGATGACCGAGGACATCCTGCCGCCGGAGGTGCTGGCCAAGCTCAAGCCCGAGTACGTCGCACCGGTGGTGGCCTACCTGTGCACCGAAGAGGTCGCCGAGACCGGCTCGGTGTTCATCGCCGGCGGCGGCAAGGTGCAGCGGACCGCGCTGTTCGAGAACGCCGGTGCCACCTTCGAGAACCCGCCGTCGGTCGACGAGATCGCGGCGCAGTGGTCGACGATCGCCGATCTTTCGGCGGCCAAAGCGGCCAGCTTCTCGCTGTAACCGCCGGTCAGATTCGGGACGCGGCGCGCTGCTGTCAGCCGAGCAGCGCGCCGCGCAACCCGTCGCGGTCGGCGTCAGTGACGCCGGCGACCTGCAGGAACCCGTCGAGCGAGCCGAAGTTCTCCTCGATCGAGTGTTCGGCGGCATCCAGATAGTCAGCGCGCACACCGAGCACCTCGTCGGAGAGCCGCGCTTCGGTGAAGGTCAGCACCTCGGGCGTGATCTCAGCCTCGGGCCGCGATCGGATCATCTCCATGATCCGATCGCGCAGCACCGGCACCGCGGCGTTGCTGCGCAGGTAGTCCTCGATCACGGCATCGCGGTCCACCCCGGCCGCGCGCAACACCACGGAGACCACGAATCCGGTGCGGTCCTTACCGGCGAAGCAGTGCGCGAGTACCGGCCGACCCTCTGCCAGCAGCGACACCACCCGCTGCACCGCCCGCCGGGACCCGGCCAGGGTAGGGAAGCGCGCATACTCCTCGAGCAT
Organism: Mycobacterium sp. P7213; assembly: GCF_900604305.1. Lineage (NCBI taxonomy): Bacteria > Bacillati > Actinomycetota > Actinomycetes > Mycobacteriales > Mycobacteriaceae > Mycobacterium > Mycobacterium sp. P7213. Next base: position 1,603 of record NZ_UWOA01000042.1, on the reverse strand, counting down.
GTAGCGGGCGGCGACGTCGGCGGCGGAATCCTCGTCGGGCTTCTCGGCCATCATGTTGCGGAACGCGTCCTCGTGCGGAGCCGAACTGTCCGGTGACTGGTCGCCGGCCAGATCCGGAAAGGGCAGCAGGTGGATGCCGACACCGGCGGGTACCAGCCCCGGCCCGCGGCGCGTGACTTCGCGCGGTGACCGCAGATCGGCGACGTCAGACACCCCGAGTCGCAGCAGTTCTTCGCGGCCCCGGTCCTCGAGGCGACTCAGTTCGCTGGACCGGAACAGGCGGCCGGGGCGCAACGCGCCGGTGGTCTCGGCGACGTCGCGAAAATTCCACGCCCCGGGCAGATTCGGCTGGGAGGTCACCCGGCCACGATAGGACACCATGCCGGCGGCCTAGCCGTTCAGACGCGAAACGACCCCCGATCCGCGCGGATCAGGGGTCGTCAGGACGAGTCGTTGTGGCGTTTAGACGGGCGGGTAGTTCTGCGGGGGGTAGCCGCCGCCGCTCTCGACGCCACGAATACCCCAAGTCAGGTACTTGAAGAAGAACTCGGCCTCGTCGCTCAGCTCGTAATCCGGATTCGGATCGTAACCGTAACCAGGACCCATGTCGTCAACCCCTTAGCTTGGATTTCCACCACTTTAGTCGGCCCGTCAACGGTGCGACAGCGGACTGCCTAGAATCCTTCCAACCAGTTGATTGACACGCCGATGACACCGGCCTGGCCGAAGAGTGAGTGGACATGGCAAACGGCAAGGCTACGCCGGGGGGATCTTCCCAGACCCCGTCTCGTCGCGAGGAGTTGCTCGCGGTCGCTACCAAGTTGTTCGCCGCCCGCGGCTACCACGGCACCCGCATGGATGACGTGGCCGACGTGGTGGGGCTGAACAAGGCGACGGTCTACCACTATTACGCCAGCAAGTCGCTGATCCTCTATGACATCTACCAGCAGGCTGCGGAACGGACGCTGGCGGCCGTTCACGACGACCCGTCGTGGACCGCACGCGAGGCGCTGTACCAGTACACCGTGCGCCTGCTCGACCAGATCGCGGTCAATCCCGAGGGCGCGGCGGTCTACTTCCAGGAGCAGCCCTACATCACCGAGTGGTTCACCGAGGAGCAGGTCGCCGAGGTCCGGGAGAAGGAAGCCCAGGTCTACGAGCACGTGCATGGTCTGATCGACCGCGGAATCGCCAGCGGCGAGTTCTATCCGTGCGACTCGCACGTGCTGGCGCTGGGCTACATCGGCATGACGCTGGGGGCCTACCGCTGGTTGCGGCCCAGCGGACGGCGCAGCGCCAAGGAGATCGCCGCGGAGTTCAGTACGGCGCTGCTGCGCGGGCTGATCCGCGACGAGACGATCCGGGTCGAGTCGCCGCTGGGAGTGTAGAGCCGCGGGGGCGCACTAAGGCGGAGGTCTATCTCGCTGGGCGACGTTGTGGGCGCGTTCGGCCTCGATGCACCGGAGTCGGTTTTGGCTGCGGGTGTTTTTGCGGGTGGGCATCATGAGGTTGCGGTCGGCTGTTGAGGCCGGGGCGGTGGCTGGTGGTGCGGTGGTGGGTAGGCACAGGGTGGGGAATAGCAGGGCGCTGCCGGGTTGTGTGG
>NZ_UWOA01000066.1:0-21104 GCF_900604305.1 Mycobacterium sp. P7213 | reverse complement strand
GGGTTCGACGTCAGTGAATTCCTGGTCCTGGATTCACCCGACTCCTCGCCGACGCTGCACCTCAAGGAGTGGAAGGCCGAGTGGGGTGCCGCCGAACCGTGGGAGGCCAGGGGTGCGCTGCTGCCGCCGGACCCCGCACCGCCGGCCCGCCAGGTCTATCTGTTGGCCCGCACCGCAGGAGCTCAAGGCCGCAAGTTGGGCAAGACCAGCGGTTGGGTGCATCGGGCATCGGTGAAGGCCAAGAACGTCCAGCAGCTCTCCGGGGTGAACTACGACCGCATCGATGATGACGGGTTGCACATCAGCTACGGCCCGAACAAGTCACGCCCGCAGGTGTTGGCGGTGGACAACGTGGTGATCTGCGCCGGTCAGGAGTCGGTGCGCGACCTCGAGGACGGATTGCGGTCGCGCGGCATGACACCGCACATCATCGGTGGCGCGGCGCTGGCCGCCGAACTGGATGCCAAGCGGGCCATCAAGCAGGGCACCGAGCTGGCGGCCCGCCTATAGGCAGCCCCGGCCGAGATTGCACTGACGGCTGCGATTCGGACGGACTGCACGACCCTGGCCGCAATGTCACGGAGGAGCGCAATCTCACGGAGGAGGCAGTCAGGCCGGCAGCGGTGCGTAGTCGGTGCTGCGCTGGCGGGCCGGGCGCCCAATGCCCTCGGCGATCGACGTCAACTCCGCAATCGTCTTGGCCGATCCGTGCTCGGAGCCGGCCATCCGCGAGATGGTCTCCTCCATCAGCGTGCCGCCCAGGTCGTTGGCGCCGCCGTTGAGCATCACCTGGGTGCGCTCCACCCCCAACTTGACCCAGCTGGTCTGGATGTTGGGGATGCGGCCGTGCAACATGATCCGCGCCAACGCATGTACCGCGCGGTTATCGCGATGGCTCGGGCCGGGCCGCGCGCCGCCGGCCAGGTACAGCGGCGAACTCTGATGCACGAATGGCAACGGCACAAATTCGGTGAAACCACCGGTGCGGTCCTGGATGTCGCGCAGCACCCGCAGGTGTCCGACCCAGTGCCGCGGGGAGTCGATGTGGCCGTACATCATGGTCGAGCTGGATCGCAGGCCCACCTCATGCGCGGTGCTGACCACCTCCACCCACATCGAGGTCGGCAGCTTGCCTTTGGTGAGCACCCAGCGGATCTCGTCGTCGAGGATTTCGGCGGCGGTGCCCGGAATGCTGCCCAGGCCCGCCTCGCGCAGGCTGATCAGCCACTCCCGAATGCTCAAGCCGCTCTTGGACACCCCATTGGTGATCTCCATCGGAGAGAACGCGTGCACGTGCATCGACGGCACCCGAGCCTTGACCGCGCGGACCAGATCGGCATAACCGGTGACCGGTAGCTCCGGGTCGATACCGCCCTGCATGCAGACCTCGGTGGCGCCGGCCAGATGCGCCTCGTAGGCACGTTCGCCGACCTCGGCGTTCGACAGCGAAAACGCGTCCGCGTCCCCCTTGCGCTGGGCGAAGGCACAGAACCGGCAGCCGACGTAGCAGATGTTGGTGAAGTTGATGTTGCGGTTGACCACATACGTCACGTCATCGCCGACGGCGTCGCGCCGCAGTGAATCAGCCAGTGCGGCAACAGCATCCATGGCCGGACCATCCGCGGTGGCCAATGCCAGATACTCGGCGTCGGTGCAGCCGGCCGGGTCGCGTTCGGCCGAGCGCAGCGCGGCCAGTACATCGGTGTCGACGCGCTCTGGGGCACGGGCTGCCAGGTCATTGATCTGCTCACGGATGGACTCCCAGTCCCCGAATGCGCTGCCCAGATCACTGCGGGTGTCGGTGGCCCGGCCGTCGACGTCGATCGCGGTGTGCAGATCGATCCGCCCGGCCGACTGCACCTCGTCGGGCTCCTGCCAGGCCAGCCCGACCGGATTGACGTCCCGGGCCCAGCCGCTGTCCGGGTCGGCCAGCGCCGCAACGTGCGGGCGCACCCGCGGGTCGATCCACGCCGCACCGGCCAGCACGTAGTCGGGCTGAGCGGTGAGCCGCTGCACCAGGTCGTAGCCGGCTTGCTGCGTGATCGCGGCCAGGTCGTCCAGCGCCGGCCAGGGGCGTTCCGGGTTGACGTGGTCAGGCGTCAGCGGGGAAACCCCGCCCCAGTCGTCGACCCCGGCGCCGATCAGCGCCAGGCATTCCTCGGCAGAGACCAGGTTGGGCGGTGCCTGCACCCGCATCTTGGGGCCCAGTACCAGCCGGGTGACCGCCACCGTGGCCAAGAAGTCCTCGAAACCGGTGTCGGGCACCGCCGCCATCGCGGTGTGCTCCTTGGCCCGGAAGTTCTGCACGATGACTTCCTGGATGTGCCCGAACTCTTTGTGCACCTTGCGGATCGCGTGCAAGGTGTCGGCACGCTCGGCGAGCGTCTCGCCGATGCCGACCAGCAGGCCGGTGGTGAACGGGATCGAGAGTCGGCCCGCGTCGGCCAGCGTGCGCAGGCGAACCACGGGATCTTTGTCCGGACTGCCGTAGTGCGCCAGGCCTTTGGTCTCAAATAGTCGCCGGGACGTGGTCTCAAGCATCATGCCCATCGACGGCGCCACCGGCTTGAGCCGCGACATCTCCGACCAGCTCATCACCCCCGGGTTCAGGTGCGGCAGCAGGCCGGTCTCTTCCAGCACCCGGATGGCCATCGCCCGTACGTAGGCCAGGGTGCTGTCATAACCGCGCTCGTCGAGCCACTGTCGTGCCTCGGACCAGCGGTCCTCGGGCCGGTCGCCCAGCGTGAACAGCGCCTCCTTGCAACCCATCTCGGCACCGCGGCGGGCGATATCGAGGATCTCGTCGGGACCCAGGAACATCTGCTTGCCCTGCGCTCGCAGCACGCCGGGCACGGTGACGAAGGTGCAGTAGTGGCAAGTGTCGCGGCACAGGTGGGTGACCGGGATGAACACCTTGCGCGAGTAGCTGACCGGCAGCCGTCCGCCCGGTCCGCGCCGACCTCCCGACACCAGACCGGCGTCTCGTACCCGGGCAGCGCTCGCACACAGGTCGGCCAGGTCGCTGCCCCGCGCGCTCATGGCGATCGCGGTTTCCTCGACATTGAGGAGCACGCCGTCGCGGGCCCGCCGCAGCACCCGGCGCAGGGCACTCCGACCTGCTGGCGGCGCGACCACTTCGCGCGATGAATCAGGCAGCTCCGGGGTAAGTGTCACATCACCACAACTCGGAACCGTCCGCTGTTCATTCCCCACACCCCCATACCTTTCCAGACCCCGCAAGCGGCCTCCGGTTCGCCAATACCTTTCAGACCCGCAAGCGGCATCCAGGTCGCCAGCCAAGGTGCGCTTACGCGGGTGGAGCCAAGATCCGTAAACAGCCCAGCGCCGCGGACACCGCACGCCACCGTGCCCAATACCTGAGGTTTTCACAGCCGGTAAACACGGCCATCACGGCCCCGCAGCTCACAACGGGCCCGACATAGCCCGCCCATTCAGCCGCCACATGGGAGCCACGCCCGATTACCTGTCGAATGATCCGATAAAGCGGACTTCTTGACACTGATTGAGAACCGTTATTTACTAGGCCAAACTGCGAAGGAGTTATCATGAAGACCTCAGCATTACCTTGGTTTGCACCCCTGGTCGCGGCAACATGCCTCGCGGCCAGCCCGGCAGTCACCCCGGTCCTGCCGCGCGCCGAAGTCCAATTCCACCCGGTGGTCTTGACCGCAGAGGTAGTGCCCGCCGATCTGCTGGAATCTCTGGTGCCAGACCTGCTGGGATCCCTCGGATCAACCGAGCTGTCGGAGGTCGCCGGCGACGCGGCGGCCGGCTTCTTCGGGCTCGGGTATTTCTTTGCAGAGGTGATATACGCCTTCAACAGCGTGGTGTCCGTGCTGCTGTCACCACTGAGCTGGGTTCCGATCGTCGGTTCGCTGGCGGCATCACTGATATGGACTCCGATCAACCTAGTCGAGCAGCTCATTTGGCCGTTCCTTGTGGGCACGATCTACTACCCCTACTACCCGTACCTTTCCGAGGCCACCGACCCTGGGTTGCCCGTCGAGCTGTCGCAACTGCCGGGACTCGCGGACTTCAGCCTGCCCGACACGGCACTGAGCGTCGACGCACTGGAAGTGGGAGACGTGGGTGACCTCGGCGACGCGTTCCAGGCCGCCGGTGCGGCGCTGCTGGACATGCTCATTTAGGCCAGCACGCCGGCGTAGGACCTCGTCCTGTCAGGCCTGGCCGTCTGAAATGTCTCCGACGGCCAGCGCCTGGCGACGCCGCCACAGCACCCACGCGGGCGGCGCGCTGCCCAGCACGATCATCAGCAGCACGCCATAGGCCATCACGCCACGGTCAGCGAAGATCAGGTCGTCCCCCGGACCACCAAGGGTCATCAATGCGATAGCCAACAACCAGGTCCACAGCGGCAGCACCGCCAACCGCAGCGACATGGTGCAGCGCTGTGCCACCCACACCAGACCGGCGTTGACCAGGCCCCCGATCAGGGCACTGAGCGGAACGGGAATGGCACCTATGTGGGCGGGTAGCAGCAGCGCGGTGGCCACGGCGCAGAGCGCGCCATCGAGGGCAAGCAGCGCCAGCACGACGAAATTGAATGCCGGCGTATCGGTGGGCATCGCGGGCTCGGTGAGCGACGCGACGGAACTCAAGTGGGGATGCTCTCCAGCTGGCTGACCAACGAACCGACCATCCACTGATAGCTGTCGAGCCACCACTGCCAGTGCTCCAAGTTCGGGTCCAGATCGGGATCCATGCCTAAACCACCTAAGTCATTGCCTCTACAGAAACTGCTCAGCAGGAGCCTACCCTGTGGCCGCCGTCATCGAGGTGAAGTCCGGCCAGCAGATCGGTTTCCCATCCCCGGCCGTCGCGCGGCCCGGGATCACCGGCGACCAGGACGTAATGCTCGGCGGCCGAAATCGGCTGGACCACGTTGTTCGACAATGCGAACGCGCGGCCGGTCGGCCCGACGGTGATCTGGGTGGCATGAGCCCTCATGGCGGCGACCTTCGCCGCGCGAGCTTCTGCGGCCTCGATCACCGCATCGATCCGGTCATCGGGGAAGTCCCCGACCGCATGCTCATCCGGCGCGTCAGCCGCCGTCCAATGCGAGAGCCGATCGGCGTCGCCAAGCTCTGCCAGGGCGGCTCGCCGGGCGCTGCCGGCGGTCACCGTCCAGTAGAACTTCGGCGTGGACCACCCCGGCTCGGAGCCATCCTCTGCCGCTGCGGCCAGCGCCGCTGTGGTGACGTGATGGGCGTGTACGTGGTCGGGATGGCCGTACCCGCCGTTCGGGTCGTAGCTGACGACCACGTGCGGGCGCAGCGTCCGGACGATGGCCGCCAGCGCCGCAACGGTGTCGGCGTCGTCGGCGTCGATGAACCGCTGCTGCCGGCGCGCCGGGGTGCCGGTCATCCCCGAGTCACGCCAGCGTCCCGCGCCGCCGAGAAACGCCGGGGGGCCGACTCCCAGCGCCCGCAGCGCCGCGGTCAGCTCACCGATCCGATACCCGCCCAGTTGGTCGGCGCCGTCCACCGTCAGATGCGCCCAACGGTCCCCGATGACCTCGCCCTCCTCCCCCAGCGTGCAGGTCACCACACGCACGTCGGCGCCGCGGGCGGCGTAGTGGGCGATCGTCGCCCCAGTCGTCAGAGTCTCGTCATCGGGGTGGGCATGGACGAACAGCAATCGTGGAATCGGATCCGACACGCCAAAACCCTACCGCCGCACCGGCGAATGGATCGGCGGCCCTCAACCGGATCAGAACAGACTGTCGAAGAACCCATCCCAGTCGATGCCGCCCAACAGCAACGCAAGGTTGTCGCCCTGAATCGCGTTGACGATCTCGTCGAACTGGTCCGGACTGAACCCGAGCAGGGTTGTCCAGTCGGCGTTGAGGATGGCCGGGTCGAAGTGGCCGAGCAGGCTGTCGTAAGGGTTGAAGCCGATGCCCATCATGTTGTTGAACGCGGCCTGGTTCTGCGCCAGCACCGTGTTGTTGATGCTGAAGATCCAGTTCACCAGGTCGCCGAACTCGGGGTTTTCGGCGGCCAGCCGATCGGCGGCGTCCTGTTGCGCGGCGACCAGTGCACTGTTGAACTCCGCCTCCATCGCGATGATGGCGGCGTTCATCGCCTGCTGCGCATCCGGGATCGCCTGCATGATGAGGCTGAAGCCGGCGGCCGCGTCGGCCGCGGCGATGTTGGCGGCCTGCCCGGCTCCGCCGCTGAACGAGCCGACGCCCGGGAGCTCCAAACCAGCCAGGTCAGGTGTGAAAGAAGGCAGCCCCAGCGGCAGGTTCTGCGGGTCGAAGCTGCCGCCGGTCAGCTCGTTGAACACGTTCTCGTCCAGCTCGCCTGCGTGGAAGGTTGAGCCGACTCCGTATGCATCGTCGCCGTCGCCGAAGAGCACCGAGCCCACGTTGATGTACTGGGCGTCGGCGCCACCGCTGCCGACGAAGTCGGGGCGGACGTGATTCTCAATGATGTCGAGGCCGGGAATCACATCGACGTTCGCGGCGGCCAGGTCGATGTCGCGGATCTGTACCTCAGGCAGGGCCGGGGTCATCGACGTCAGCACTGCGACCAGGCTGCCGACACCCAGAGCTGCAGCGGTCACTGTGGCGCAGCGGCGAGCGAGGTGTTCCATTGACAAATCTCCCTCCGACGAGTCCCGCGCAGGTTTGCTTAATCTTAACCAAGAATTGCCTGTGCGCAAGGCCTCGTTAATGTCGATTCCAGCTGGCGTCCACCTGTTGCTCCCCCGTGGTCTACCAACCTCGCCAAGCTTAACGTCCCGGGTGCTTTCGCTAGGGCAGCTTGACCCAGTTTCCGGCCCCGCCGACGATGCCCACCGGTACCGACCCGGTCAAGCTGACGTTGGTCACGCTCGGACCGACAGCCACGATCGTGGTGTCCTGCAGGATCGGCAGCACCGTCGCCATACTCCACAACCGGGGTTCGACGGCGGCGATCACGTCGCCGATGGACTTGCTGCCATCGAGGGCGGCATCGATCTCGGCCTGGATCGCGTGGTCGCAGACGCCGGTGATGTTCGACGGAGCTTGTAGCAGTGCCCCGGGCGCGGCGGAGCGCGGCGGTACCTTCGGGGCCGTCGTGGCCGGCGCGGGCGCGGGCCCCGGGGACTGGGAGGCCGCAGGCGCCGACGGCCCCGGCACCGGGCTCGCCGAGACGGGCACGGTGGCGGGAGCCAATGCGCCGCAGCCGTAACGCGAAGCCAGCAGTGTGGCCAGGTCGCCGCCGGCCTGCTGCCATCCGACGATCGCATCGACCTGATGGGTGACCAGCGCTTCCCGGTAGAGCTTCACCGGATCCAGCGCCAGAACCGTGGCGGCAACCCCGACGTTGCGCAACTGGTCGGCAGCGGTGTTGGCCACGGCCAGCGAGGTCGGATCGTTGGCCGCCACCCCGATCACCAGCGACAGCTGCTCGCCGCCCTTGCTGATCCGCCCCCGGGTGATCTCCGGCGGGTGCGGCGCACCGGTGGCGGAGCCGGCCGGCGGGACCAGCGCGGACGGCGGCGCATCCTTTTCGACTCGGTAGCCGGCCGCCTGCAACAGTGCCAGCGCGGCCGATTCGGCCATCGCCGGCGGTGCGGTGGGCACATAACCGGGGTCGCTGGGAGTGCGAACCTGGGCCTGGTCCAAAGTGACAGTGTTGTCGCTGCCGGCGCCCACCGTGGCCAGCAGGCCGACGTCGAGCAGTCCCAGAATCGCCCGACGAACCCGCACATCGGCCAGCTTGGGTTCCGCTGCCCGCAGCGCGAACTGCATGATTCGGGGCGTGACCACCCGGGTGGTCTGCACGCCGGGGATAACCGACAGCTGAGCGAACGCCGCCGAACCGCCGTGCACCTGAGCCACCTGGGTGTCCCCGTTGCGGATCGAGTCAGCCAGCGCTGCCGCTGACCCGGCGCGGCGGAACAAGACCAGGTCCGGCTTGGCCGGCGGGCCCCAGTAGCGGTCGTTGCGGGCGAGCAGGATCGCGTCGCGCTGTGGATCGATGTTCTCCACCCGGAACTGGCCACCGGTGACCGGCAGAGCCCGGGCCAGCCCGGCCGGGAAACCGCCGGGCACATCTTTGACGATGTGCGCCGGAACGATGTTGTTGAACAGTTCCCGCCACGCCGGGTACGGCTTGGCGAAGGTGACCACCACCTGCTTGCCGCCTTCGACGGAATGCACTCCGGTGATCAGGTCATAACCCGCCGGGTCGACGACACCGGGCTGGGTGACCATCTGCTGCCACAGGTACCAGAAGTCGTCGGCGGCGATCGGCGCGTTGTCGGTCCAGGAGGCCTCGGGCCGGATTCGGTAGGTCACCGTGAACGGTGCCTCGGAAGTCACGGCGGCCGACACCAGCAGCGTCGGGTCCATCTCCCACCGCGAACCGGTGGGGGTACTGGAGTCCGGGACTGGCCGAAACGCGCTGGGCAGCACCAGCGCGCTGATCGCCGCGGTGACCGCCGACAGGTCCGAACGCAGGTGGGGGTTGAAACCGGCCCCGATGGAATCGATGCCCATGATGATCTGGCTGATCCGCGGCGGCGGCGGGGCTGTGACCTTCGGCGTCTCGGTGCTCTGCGGCGCCGGCGGCGGGTTCACCGTGCACGACGAGATCGCCTGCGTCAGGACCAGCATGGTCACCGAAACCAGTGCCCCCGCCGTGACATGGGCGCGGCGGGCTGGTCTCGGCACGACTACCAGGGTATCCGGGCGGCGATTTGGGCGCGCAGACCGTCGAGCAGCGCGCAAAGCCGCGCCCAACCCTAGAGGTTCTTGGCCCGGGAGCGGCTGCGCGCCCGCAGCGTGGAGTCCAATTCGACCTTGCGGACCCGGACCACTTCGGGGGTGACTTCGACGCACTCGTCGGCCGCGCAGAACTCCATCGCCTGCTCCAGATCGAGCTCGATCGGACGGGCCAGCGTCTCCATCACATCGGCCGTCGACGACCGCATGTTGGTGAGCTTCTTCTCCTTGGTGACATTGATGTCGAGATCCTCGGCCCGAGGATTGATCCCCACCACCATGCCCTGGTAGGTGTCCTGGCCCGGCTCGACGAAGAACTGCCCACGGTCGGCCAACTGGATCAACGCGAACGGCGTGATGGCCCCGGCCCGGTCGGACACCAGCGACCCGGTGTGCCGGGCGCGGATCTCGCCGGCCCACGGCTGGTAACCCTCGAACACCGCATTGGCGATACCGGTGCCGCGAGTCTCGGTGAGAAAGTCGGTGCGCCAACCGATCAGCCCGCGACTGGGGATGATGAACTCCATCCGCACCCACCCGGTGGTGTGGTTGGCCATCTCGGTCATCCGGCCCTTACGGCCCGCCGCCAGCTGGGTGATGGCGCCGACATACTCCTCGGGGCAGTCGACGGTCAGGTGCTCGAACGGCTCGTGCACCTTGCCGTCGATCTTGCGGGTCACCACCTGAGGCTTACCGACGGTCAGCTCGAAGCCCTCCCGGCGCATCTGCTCGACGAGGATGGCCAGCGCCAACTCGCCTCGGCCTTGGACCTCCCAGGCGTCGGGGCGACCGATGTCGACCACCCGGATCGACACGTTGCCGATCAGCTCGGTGTCCAGACGTGACTTGACCATCCGCGCGGTCAACTTGTGGCCGGAGACCTTGCCCGCCAGCGGCGAGGAGTTGGTGCCGATGGTCACCGAGATCGCCGGCTCGTCGACGGTGATGCGCGGCAGTGCGACCGGAGCGGCCAGATCCGCCAGCGTGTCGCCGATCATGATGTCGCTGATCCCGGCGACGGCGACGATGTCGCCCGCACCGGCCTCTTCCGTCGGGGTACGTTCGACACCCTCGGTGACCAGCAGTTCGGTGATCTTCGCCGTGGTGGTCACTGGTTCACCGTCGACCTCACGCATCCAGGCCACCTGCTGGCCTTTGCGGATGCGGCCGTTGTAGACCCGGATCAGGGCGAGCCGGCCCAGGAATGGCGAGGCATCGAGGTTGGTGACCAACGCCTGCAGCGGCGCCTCCGGGTCGCCCGACGGCGGCGGGACGTGCTCGAGCAGCACGTCGAACAGCGGGTCGAGGTTGGCTTCGGGGTTGTCCAAGTCCGGAATCTGGCCGTCGGCGGGCGCGGTGGTGCTCGCCACCCCGGCCCGGCCGGATGCGTACAGCGTCGGCAGACCGAGGGCGTGTTCCGCGGCGGCCTGCGCCGCGTCGTCGAGGTCGCTGGCCACGTCGAGCAGCAGGTCGTGGCTGGCGTCGACCACCTCGGCAATGCGGGCGTCGGGCCGGTCGGTCTTGTTGACCACCAGGATCACCGGCAGATGAGCGGCCAGCGCCTTGCGCAGCACGAAACGGGTCTGCGGCAGCGGCCCCTCGGATGCGTCGACCAGCAGAACCACGCCGTCGACCATCGACAGCCCGCGCTCCACCTCGCCGCCGAAGTCGGCGTGACCCGGGGTGTCGATCACGTTGATGACGGTGACGGTGCCGTCAGGGTTGTGGCGATGCACGGCCGTGTTCTTGGCCAGGATCGTGATGCCCTTTTCCCGCTCCAGGTCACCGGAGTCCATGATGCGCTCTTTGTCGTCATCACCGCGGTGCGAGAGGGCGCCGGACTGGCGGAGCATGGCGTCGACCAGAGTCGTCTTGCCGTGGTCTACGTGCGCGACGATGGCGACGTTACGAAAGTTCACCGGGCGATTCTGCCAGCGCACCCTGTCAATCGCGAAAACATGAAAGCCATGTCACAGCCCGAGGGGGGACTCCGCGGAGAACCTCTCAAGCTCCTTGACGTGCAGTTCGGTCAGCGATTGCAGACACTGCGCCGCCGTTTCGGTGAGCTGCAGCCGAATCACCCGCTGGTCGCCGCTGTCGCGGACCCGAGTGACCAGACCGGCGGCTTCGGCCCGCTGAATCAGCTCTCCGGCACTGTGGTGGCGCAACAGCAGATATTCCGCGATGTCGCCGACCGTCGGCCCCCGCGAGTCACCGTGACCCCGGATCGCCAACAACAACTGGTGCTGTGCAGGGGTGAGTCCGGCCGCTTGCGCCTGGTCGGCACTCCACCGCTCAAAGCGCCTCAGCCGCGTGCGGAAAGCAAGCAGCCGGGAATAGACCTCGTCAGGCAGTGGCACGTCTGTAACTTTATGCCGAGCACCGCCGACGCGCCCAGCTCAGCTCAGCCTGCTCGGGAACCACGACTTCATCGTTGTTTCTAGGCGCCGCTGCGCACCAACTGATCGGGGCAGTACAACTGGGCGGCGATCCCCACGAACTGCGAGCCGTGCTCGGTCGTCAGGCCCGGGTTCCGGGCCTTGAGGCCCTCGAGCACCTGCGGGCTGGGCTGGCCCTCGGCGATCAAACCGCACACCATCTTCGCGGTGACGATGGCCTGGTCAGCGTTGTTGTAGGTGATGCCGGCCGCCCGCAAAGACACCAGGAAATTGGTGTCGGTCTCGGAGGGATCGGCCTGAGCCGGCGCCGCCAAGCAGACACAGCCGAGCGTGCCGAGCAACGCCGTGCGGATCCTCACCAGCCCCTCCGTTGCGGTCGTGAACCCATCGGCTGATTCCTCCTAGCGACGTCGCGGCTGCGGTAGACGATGTACGGCCGAAACAGATACCCGATCGGCGCGCTGAATGCGTGCACCAGACGAGTGAACGGCCACAGCGCGAACAATGTCAACGCAATCATGACGTGAACCTGGAAATACAGCGGCGCCTGCAGCATCAAATCGCCCCGCGGATCGAACGTGAAGATCGACCGGAACCAGACCGAGACCGTCTGGCGGTAGTCATGCGCCTCGCCGTAGGCGGTGGTGCCCATCAGGGTGCAACTCATCCCGGCCACCAGCGCACACACCAGCACCGCATACATCAGCTTGTCGTTGACGCTGGTGGCCTTGAACACCGAGCGCTCGGTGCGGCGACGGTAGATCAGCAACCCGACCCCGATCAGGGTGGCGATGCCGGCGGGCAGGCCCAGGACCAGCGCCTGCAGATGGTAGAGCTGGTCGCTCATGCCCAGCGCCTCGGTCCACGACTCCGGGACGAAGAGTCCCATGATGTGTCCTGCGATCACCACGAAGCTGCCGAAGTGGAACATCGGGCTGCCGATCCGCAGCAGCTTGGACTCATACAGCTGAGACGAGCGGGTGGTCCACCCGAACTTGTCGTACTTGTATCGCCACCAGGTGGCGACGCCGGCGATGGCCAGTACGAAATACGGCACGATGTCCCACCACAGCTCGGCGGGGTTGATCAGGGAGACGTCCGTCATCGGGTCGGCACCTTCGGCATCCCGAGCGAAACGGCTGCCGTGAAGGGTTGAAGCCCAACAGCTTCCGCGGGCGGCCCGGATGCCATCAGCTGACTCACGTTCTGCACCTCCTGATCGGTTGCCGAAGGGAGCGTCTCGCAGACTGCGCCCACGGCGAAGGCATACGGCGACTTCGCTTCACTCAACGCACGGTGCAGCACGTCGATCGGTGTGCGGTGCGCCAGCAGCAACCGACGGCCGGCCTGCGGATCCACCGTCGCGGCGAACTCCAGGACCACCGGCAGGTGGTCGGGCGCCTCCCCCACGGGCGGCTCGGCGCCGGCTTCGCGGTAGGCGGTGGCGAAGGCCAGCATCTGCATCCCGCGGTTGCGGGTGTCGCCACCGGTCCAGTAGGTCAGAAACATCGTCGAGCGCCGCCTCATGTCGAAGGTTTCGACGTAGTCGACTGCGGCCGTCATCGGGTCAGCTGCGCGCAGCGCGGCGACCGTGCGCCGCAACAGATTCGCCGTCGACGAGCCGGCGTGGGCCAGCAGTTCCTCCACGGTGTCGAGCCGCTGGGGCAGCTGCTCGTCGGGGTAGGACAGCAGCAGCGACGCCGCCTGCCACACCGCCCGCTCGGCGGGTCCACCGGGCGGTCGTCGTAGGGAATGAATGAACCGCTTCACTGATGCTCCGGGAACATCTCCGGCACGGCCCGCTCCCCGCCACCCCAGTTGAGCAGGTTGGTCCGGCCCGGTGGCCGCTGCGCGTGCCCGTTTTCGACCAGATGGAACGATGTCTTCGCGACGTCATCAGAGCCGACGAATGGGTCCTCATACCCTTCAGGTCCGCCGGTGATCGAGCAGCCCATGTGTTCGAGGTCGTGCGCCTGCTGGCTGTAGGCGGTGGGAATGACGTAACGCTCTTCGTATTTGGCGATCGCGAGGAGCCGGTACATGTTGTACATCTCTTCCTCGGTCATGCCGACCGAGGCGGGTATGTGCGGTTGGGTCTCGCGGCCCAGACTGATGTCGCGCATGTAGGAGCGCATCGCTGCCAGCCGGCGCAGCACACCCTCGATCACGCCGGTGTCACCGGCGGTGAACAGCTCGGCGAGGTAGGCCATCGGGATACGCAAGGCGGACAGCGCCCCGAACAGGTTGCCCAGGTCTTCGCCGTCGTGCCCGTCGCGGCTGACGGCATCGACCACCGGGGACAGCGGCGGGATGTACCAGACCATCGGCATGGTCCGGTACTCCGGATGCAACGGCAATGCCACCTTGTAAGTGTTGATCAACGCGTAGATGGGCGAACGCTGCGCGGCCTCGATCCAGGCGTCCGAGATCCCCTCAGCGCGTGCGCCCGCGATCACCTCCGGGTCGGTCGGGTCCAGGAACACGCCGCGCTGCGCCTCATACAGGTCAGTGTCGTTGTCGACCGAAGCCGCCTCGAGCACCTTGTCGACGTCGTAGAGCACCAAGCCGATGTAGCGCAGTCGGCCGACGCAGGTCTCCGAGCACACCGTCGGCAAGCCGACTTCGATACGCGGGTAGCAGAAATGGCACTTCTCGGCCTTGCCGGTCTTGTGGTTGAAATACACCTTCTTGTACGGGCAGCCCGAAACGCACAGCCGCCAGCCACGACAGCGGTCCTGGTCGACCAGCACGATGCCGTCTTCTTCACGCTTGTAGATGGCCCCGGTGGGGCACGACGCCACGCACGACGGATTCAGGCAATGCTCACAGATCCGCGGCAGGTAGAACATGAAGGTCTCTTCGAACTCGCTTTTGACCTGGTCACTGACCTTCGCCAGAATCGGGTCGTTGACCAGGGTCTCCGGCGCCCCGGCGAGATTGTCATCCCAGTTGGGTCCCCACTGGATCTTCATCGGCTCGCCGGTGATCGAACTCTTCGGTGCCGCAACCGGAATGGTGTCTCCCAGCGGGGCCGCGGTCAGGTTCTCGTAGTCGTAGGTCCACGGCTCGTAGTAGTCCTTCAAGCCGGGCAGGTTGGGGTTGGCGAAGATGCTCAACAGCTTGTGGAGCCGGCCGCCGGCCAGCAGACGCAGCCGGCCTTTGCGGTCCAGCGTCCAACCGCCCTTCCAGCGATCCTGGTCTTCATAGGTCCGTGGATAGCCACCGCCGGGGCGCGTTTCGACGTTGTTGAACCAGACGTACTCGGTGCCCTCACGGTTGGTCCAAGCCTGTTTGCAGGTCACCGAACAGGTATGGCAGCCAATACATTTGTCCAGGTTCATCACCATGGCCATCTGCGCCATAACTTTCATCGTGCTAATACCTCACGTCCTGGCTGCGGCGCCGCACCACCGTCACCTCGTCGCGCTGATTGCCGGTCGGTCCCAGGTAGTTGAATGCGAACGCGTGCTGGCCGTAGCCACCGGCCAAGTGGCTGGGCTTGACCCGGATCCGGGTCAACGAGTTGTGGGTGCCGCCACGTTTGTTGTTGGTCTCGGCCCGCGGAGTGTCAACGGTGCGCTCCTGGACGTGGTAGACGAACACCACCCCGTCCGGCATCCGCTGACTGACGATCGCGCGGCCGACGAAGACGCCGTTGACGTTGACGGCTTCGATCCAATCGTTGTCCTTGACACCGATTTTCGCGGCGTCGCCCGGGCTCATCCACATGGTCGGGCCGCCGCGCGAGAGCGACAGCATGTACAGGTTGTCCTGGTAGGTGGAGTGGAACGACCACTTCGAGTGCGGAGTCAGGTACCGCACGGTGATCCCGATGCCGTCACCGGTCTCGCCGAGTTCGGGGGCGTCGAAGAGCCGCGCCATGTCCAGCGGCGGACGGTAGACCGGCAGATGTTCGCCGAGTTCCTCGATCCAGTCGTGCGCGGTGTAGAAGTGCATCCGGCCGGTCAGGGTGTGGAACGGCTTGAGGCATTCGATGTTGATCGTGAACGGGGCGTACCGCCGTCCCCCGGTCTCGCTGCCGGACCACTCCGGGCTGGTGACCACCGGCACCGGCCGCGCCTGGGTGTCGGCGTAGGTGATCCGTTTTTCCGCACTGCCCTCGGACAGGTGCGCCAGTCGCTGTCCGGTGCGTTTCTCCAGCTCCCGGAAGCCCTCCGTCGCGATTCTGCCGTTGGTGGTGCCCGACAGCGCCAGTACCGTGTCGGCCATCCGGGTGGCGGTGGTGAGCGCGGGACGCCCGGCGCCGGCACCGGATTTCATCACCCCGAACTTGGCGGCCAATTCCTCGACCTCTTCGTGCGGAAACACGGTGTAGCCCTTGGTGGTCATCCCCAGGGTGTCCACCAGCGGGCCAAGTGTCTGCCACATGTCACCGATGGCGGTGTAATCACGCTCCACCACAGTCACTTTGGGCATGGTCTTGCCGGGAATCGGCGTCTCGCCGTTGCGCAGCCAGTCACGCTCGGTGCCGTCGGGGTAGGCCATCGCATCTGCGGTGTCGTGCTGCATGGCCGTCAGCACAACGTCTTTGCGGACGCCAAGGTGCTTGACCGCCAATGCGCTGAACGTTCGGGCGATCGCACCGAACGCTTCGTAGTCGCTGCGGGTCTCCCAGGGCGGGTCTATCGCCGCGCTGAACGAGTGCACGTAGGGGTGCATGTCGGTCGACGACAGGTCGGCCTTCTCGTACCAGGTGGCGGCCGGCAGCACGACGTCGGACATCAGCGTGGTGGATGTCATCCGGAAGTCGATCGACATGAGCAGATCGAGCTTGCCCTCGGGGATGTCATTGGACCAGTTGACATCCTGCGGCTTCACGCCGCCGGCGGGCACCTCGCCCAGCACGCTGGCGTCGGTGCCCAGCAGGTGCTTGAGGAAGTACTCCCCGCCCTTGCCAGACGCACCGATGAGGTTGGCCCGCCACACCGTGAGCACACGCGGCCAGTTCACCGGGTCGTCCGGATCGGTGACCGACAGCTTCAAATCACCGGCTGCGAGTTGCTCGGCGACGTATTCTCCCGCGTCCCGTCCTGCTGTGTCGGCCTCGTCGGCCACATCCAGACTGGAGCGGTCGAACTGCGGGTAGAACGGGCTCCAGCCCATCGCGGTGGCCGACGCCAGGATGTCCATGGTGTGTCGTCCGTCGAATCGGCCGCGCCCGAGCGGGGTGGTCAGCTTCTCCGCCCCGTACGCGTCATAGCGCCATTGGTCGGTGTGGGCATACCAGTAGGAGGTGCCCGGCACCTGACGCGGCGGGCGCGTCCAGTCGCTGCCGGCAGCCATCGTCTGCCAGCCGGTCAGCGGACGCACCTTCTCCTGGCCGACGTAGTGCGCCCAGCCGCCGCCGTTGCGTCCCATCGAGCCGGTGAGCATCAGCAGCGCGAGTACCGCCCGGTAGGTGGCGTCGCCGTGGAACCACTGGCAGATGCCGCTGCCCATGATGATCATCGACCGGCCGCCGGATTCTTCTGCGTTGCGCGCGAATTCGCGCGCAATCCGGATCGCCTGGGCGGCCGAGACCCCGGTGATCGACTCCTGCCACGCCGGGGTGTTGACCTGTGTGCCGTCGTCGTAGCCGGTCGGCCATTCGCCGGGCAGCCAGGGCCGTCGTACCGAGTAGTTGGCCAGCATCAGGTCGAACACCGTGCAGACCAAGTGCTCACCGACCTGGCGCACCGGCACCCCGCGCTGCACGACGGTGCCGTGACCGGTCACGGTGTCGAAGCCGGGCAGTGAGACCAGTGCGGCGGGCTGATCGCCGTTGAGGAGCTTCGGGTTCTTGACGGTCAATGCCGGCCGCAGCTCGCCCAGGTCCAGGTTCCACTTGCCGATGCCATCGTCGCCCCAGCGGAAGCCCAACGAGCCATGGGGTACCACCACGGTGTCGGTGGCCTCATCCAACAGGGCCGGTTTGAACGCCGCGTTCTCGACGGCCGCCAGCTCCCCGCCCAGGTCGGCGGCGGTCAGGTTCTTTCCGGGAACCAGTCGGCCGTCACGCTCTTCCAGCTTGATCAGGAACGGCAGGTCGGTGTAGCGACGCACGTAGTCGGTGAAGAACGGCACCTCCTGCTTGACGTAGCACTCGGTGAGGATGACGTGGCCCATCGCCATGGCCAGTGCGCCGTCGGTGCCGGCCGCACACGGCATCCACTCGTCGGCGAACTTGGTGTTGTCGGCATAGTCCGGGCTGACGGTGACCACCTTGGTGCCGCGGTAACGGACCTCGGCCATCCAGTGCGCGTCAGGCGTGCGGGTGATCGGGACATTGGAGCCCCACATCATCAGGTAGGCCGCATCCCACCAGTCGCCGGATTCCGGCACATCGGTCTGATCGCCGAACACCTGGGGTGAGGCCACCGGCAGGTCGGCGTACCAGTCGTAGAAAGACGTCATCACCCCGCCGAGCATCTGGATGAAGCGTGACCCGGCGGCGAACGACACCATCGACATCGCCGGAATCGGAGAGAACCCCGCCACCCGGTCCGGGCCGTAGGTCTTGATCGTGTGTACATGGGCGGCAGCGATCATCTCGGTGGCTTCGGCCCAGCTCACCCGTACCAGACCGCCCATACCGCGGGCCTGCTGGTAGCGCCGGCGACGCTCAGGGTCGGCCTGAATGTCCGCCCAGGCCAGCACCGGGTCGCCCAGGCGCGCCTTGGCCTCCCGGAACATCTCGACCAGCGCCCCCCGCGCATAGGGGTAGCGCACCCGGGTGGGCGAGTAGGAGTACCAGGAGAACGAAGCGCCTCGCGGGCAGCCGCGGGGCTCATATTCGGGGCGGTCCGGGCCCACCGAGGGGTAGTCGGTGGCCTGGTTCTCCCAGGTGATGATGCCGTCCTTGACGAAGATCTTCCAGGAACACGACCCGGTGCAGTTGACGCCGTGGGTGGACCGCACCACCTTGTCGTGACTCCAGCGGTCCCGGTAGAACAGATCGGCCTCGCGTCCGCCCCGGCGGGTGACGGTGCGCAGGTCTGGCGAGACCTGGCCGCGGGTGAAGAACCGGCCGCTGCGTTCCAGCAGTTCCTCGAGTGGGCCACCGATTCCGGGCGGTCGCGCTGCGCGTGTCATTACGGATTCTCCTTCGCGGGTCGCCGCGCTCCGACGGATTTCAGGAGGCCGGAGCCGCCGCCGCACGCCATAACAGCCCGACACACCAGCGTAGCGGGATATATCGCCCGACGACCTAATCCTCCGGCAAGAATTAACAGAGCCTTTTCACCAGAGTGCCCGCGCCAGCTCCGGCAGCCAAGCTCGATCAGCAGGTACCCAGTCAACGTCCGGTAGTTGTACAGCCGTCACCCAGCGAAGGGCTTGATGGTCATGGGGCTGGGGCTCGCCGCGCATCAGACTGACCAGGTAGGCGCGCAAGGTCATCGCCGTGTCCAGCACCACGTCAGCGCCGAGGCGCTCCCCCACCGTGATGGCACCCGGGTCCAGCCCCAGCTCCTCGCCGAGCTCGCGGGCCAACGCGGCGGGCTCACTCTCGCCGGGCATGACCTTGCCGCCGGGCAGTTCCCAGCGACCGGCCAGCTCTGGCGGGCGGCGCCGCTGCGCGATCAGCACCGTGCGCCCGGCCGCGGTCTCGGCGAGGACGGCTCCGGCGACGACGATCTGAGGCGACATGGCGTGTGAGGCTATACCGTCCTACCGTCGGGTATGGCTTTGTTGACTGACGATCAGGTGAATGCGGCGCTGCCCGAGCTCGAAGGCTGGGAGCTCGCCGACGGAACGCTGCGGCGCTCGGTCAAGTTCGGCTCTTTTCTGGCCGGCATCGACGCGGTGCGTCGGGTCGCCGAACGTGCCGAAGCGGCCGATCACCACCCCGACATCGATATCCGCTGGCGAACTGTGCTGTTCGTGCTGGTCACGCACTCCGAAGGCGGGATCACCGACAAGGATGTGGCGATGGCGGGCGAGATCAACCGGGTTCTCGCGGCGTGACCCGCGTGGTCGCCATCCAGCCCAAGGTGACCAGCGCGCCGACGATGTAAACCAGGCCGGCCCATGCCAGATACCACGGCCGGCCGTCCTGCCAGATCGTCGGCTGGAAGAAGCTCAGCAGCCACGGCACGCCGATGAGGGTGAGCGTGAGCCAGACCCAACCCAGGGTGCGGGCGCCCGGGCGATCCGAGGACGGCCCGTAGAACAGCCAGATCATCAGGGGCAGCAGCCACACCCAGTGATGGGTCCAGGAGATCGGTGACGCCAGCAGCCCGAACAGCTCGACGACCAGCAGCGAGCCCAGGACGTCGGGTCCGGTGGGAGTACTGTTCAGCGCCCGCCAGGCGAGCACGGCCAGCACCGCGGTGACGACGATCGCGACCAGCACCGGCGGGCTGTAACCGGCGTCGTGTCCAAGGATGCGGGAGATCCCGCCCCGCCAGGACTGGTTGAACGACGTTCCGATCGGGCCTACCCGGTGAGCGTCGCCCAGCAACTCGGTGAAGTAGCGGCGGGCCTGATCACCGGTGGCCCACACCGACACCGCGATGGTGCCGGCGAACACCACGGCCGAGAACACCGCGGCGGCCCAGCGCCGCGCTCCGGCCAGATATACCCCGGCGATCGCCGGGGTCAGCTTGACCCCGGCGGCCAGTCCGACCAACAGCCCCGACACCCACCACCGTCGGCTGTAGACCGCATAGAGCACCGCCAGCACCAGGATCACGTTGATCTGGCCGTAGTCGAAGGTGCTGCGCAACGGTTCGGTCCAGATCCCGGCTGCCGTCCACAACATCGCGGCCCGGCGGTTCAGCGAGGCTCGACGAAGGAGAGGCGAAGCTGGAACCGCCGCATCAACTCCGCGGTTCAGCGAGGCTCGACGAAGGAGAGGCGAAGCTGGAACCGCCGCATCAATTCCGCGGTTCAGCGAGGCCGACCCGCCGAGCAGTCGCTGGCACAGCCGCACCACGCCGTACAGCGCGGCCATCGTGCCGATCTGCCACAAGAACGCGACCAACCCGAACGGCAGGAAATGCAGCGGGTAGAACACCACCGCGGCGAACGGCGGGTAGGTGAACGGCAGCGGGAAGTCCGGGGTCTGGTCGGCGTAGACGTAGTCATACAGCGCGCCGGGCTGGCTCAGCGCGGCCGCGCCGCTGATGTAGACGTGCAGGTCGACGAAGTTTGCGCCGTGTGGAGTGAGGTAGGTCCACGCGAGTCGCGCCGCGATGCTGACAACCAGCAGCAAGGGTGCCCACGCAGTCAGGCGAGTCGTCAGCGAACGCGCAGGCGGGGTGTCGAGGGTGGTGTCTACCGGCACAACATTAGCGAACGGGCGCCAGATCACCGTCGCGGTTCGGCTCCGTAACGGTTCTATAAATGACACACGTGTCACTTGAGCCTCACCAGCAACAAGCTAGCTTCAGTTTTCAGCAAGCCATTGCCGACGATTGGGGAAGTCATGTCGCGCCTCCGGACGCTGTTCGCCACCACGCATTTCACGACGCAGCGTGCCACCGCCGCCAAAGGGGCCGTCGCAGCCGGGTCATCGGCCCTGCTGGTCTTCGGCAGCCTGGGGGTGGCCAGTGTGGCCACAGCCGACCCGGCCATGCCGGCGCTTCCGTTGCCCACCGCCGGATTTCCCGGGCTGCCCGCCATCGAGCAGTTGAGCCCGGTGATCCAGCAGGCCGCCGCCGACCCCGCCGGGGCGACCTCGCTGCTGATGGCCGCGGCCGCCGCGTTCACCGGCAACTCCAACACGCCCGCCGGCGCGCGGCAGGTGGCCGACTCGGTGGCGCAGTTCGTACAGTCGCCGCCCGAGGCCCTGCCGAGCAATCACGTGCCGACGGCCGGATCAGCCCCCGGACTGGTGGCCCACCTGCCCAGCGGCGTCGACCCGGCCAAATCGGTGGGACCGATGCCGCAGGCCGCACCGAATGCGCCCGAAGCCCTGCCCGCGCCCGCCGAGGCCCTCCCCGACG